>JBCCKJ010000197.1:0-5238 GCA_039027455.1 Pseudomonadota bacterium
CGGCCTCGGCTTGGGGCGCAGCTCCGCCCATGAACATGCTTCGTGCAGCGAACGCGGTGCCGACCGCAATGATCAGCGCTCCGAGCAGCAGAACCAGTTTTTTCCTATCCATGGCTTATCAAGCCCCCTCGTGTTCGGCCCAGAATGGTTTACGGGCAGGTATGGTTGAGACGTGTACGGTCGAATTGGTTAAAATCGGGTTCATCCCGGTCACGCGGTAAAGGTTGCAGAAGGGATGTGGGTCCAGCCCAGCACCCAAAGGGCCCCGGCGGTGATGGCGACGCCATAAGGCAAGGTGCCTTGCGTTTTCGGTTTCCAGATCACGCGGCGTATGACGAAGGCGACAGCGATACCGCCGCCGACAAACGCCATGACCAAAAGAAGGTTGAGAAACGACATCGGCGTCAACCACAACGCGAGGGCGCCAAGCAGCTTGACGTCGCCTCCGCCCAGCCAGCCAAGAGCGAAGAGCCCGGCAAACGCCCAGAAGACAACAAAAGCCAATCCAAGCTGGATGGCCATATCCGGCCAAAAGGCCATGCCGGACGCAAACCAGAAAAGCGGCGCGCCCGCGGCAATCGCAATGTTCAGCCAGTTGGCGATTTTGCGTTCACGGATATCGCTGATCGCAGCTACGATGAGCGCGATTGCCAAGGCTATCAGCAGTCCGTATTTGAGGTATTCGATCATTACAGCCCCCGAAAAAGACGTGGCTTTCCGAAGCTTTTTTGCGCCGGTCTGCGTGTCTTGATCGGGGTGCTACAGAGGATGGCTTACTAAAAAGTAACCAAGGCTGGAGGGACGAAATTAGCAACGATTGTGTGGCTCCCGCGCCATCGAGCGCAGCCGACGTGATTGATCGGCGCGCTATCCCCGCCGCTGCGAGCGAGAGCTTTTGGACGCTTGGTGATGGGCAGCAAGTGCGCCGCATTGACTGGCCCGGAGCCAAGGGCGGTCACCGCGGATCAATCCTATTTTTCCCAGGGCGTGGTGACCATTACGAGAAATATCTGGAAAGTCTCGAGGAGTGGCATCGCGCCGGCTGGCGCGTGACCGCAGCGGATTGGCGCGGGCAAGCGGGTAGCGGGCGCCTAGGCAACGACGACGTTACCGGCCATATCGAAGATTACGCGATCTGGATTGATGATCTCGCGCACCTTTTTACTGAATGGACGGGCGAAACTCCGGGCCCGCATGTAGTGATCGCGCATTCAATGGGCGGACATTTGGTTACTCGCGCTTTGGTGGAAAGCCGCATTTCGCCCGACGCTGTTGTGCTGTCTGCGCCAATGCTGGGCTTCCAGACGCCGCCTTTGCCGCTGGCTATGCTGCACGGCGTCGCCAAGATGATGAACACTCTGGGCGACCCTATGAGACCCGCGTGGAAGTGGAGCGAGAAGCCGGGCGAAATCCCGGAGGGCCGCGAAAACCTGCTGACTCACGATCCCGTGCGCTATCGCGACGAGCAATGGTGGCGCGACGCACGGCCCGAGCTGGTGATGGGTCCGGCGAGTTGGCGCTGGGTCGAACGCGGATACGCGTCTTTGCGCGGTATGGAAGAACCGGGAGCGCTCGAAGCGGTCCAAACGCCGATCCTGATGATCTCCACCAGCAGCGATAAGCTCGTCAGCCACGACGCTAATCTGCGCGCCGCCAAGCGCCTACCCAAAGCCGAACTGATTGAGTTTGGCGAAGAAGCCCATCACGAAATCCTGCGCGAAGTCGACGATGTGCGCGACCGGGCCATGGACGCTGTTGCCGAGTTCCTTGATCGAGTGGCGCCTTCGCAATGAGTGACGACACGCTCTACGACTTCGCCGTGATTGGCGCGGGAATGGCGGGCGCCAGCCTGGCCGCTGAACTTGCGCCGTCGGCTAAAGTGCTGGTGCTCGAAGCCGAAGACGCGCCGGGCTATCACTCGACTGGTCGATCTGCGGCGTTTTGGGAAGAGTGTTATGGCGGACCCGGCGTGGTTCCACTTACGCTCGCCTCGGGCGCCTATCTGCGCGAACATGGCTTCCTGACGCAGCGCGGCGCGCTCTATATCGGGCGCGCGGATGACGCTGAGGCGATGGACCATTTTGTCGACACGTTTTCAGGCACCGGTGTCACGATTGAGCGCCTTGATCGGGAAGGGCTTGTTAGTCACGCCCCCCGTCTGCGTGAGGATTGGTGTGACGCCATTTGGGAGCCAGCCTGCGCAGACATAGATGTTGCTGGCCTGCATCAAAGCTGTCTCAAAGCGCTTCGGCAATCGGGCGGGCAGCTCGTATGCCGCGCTAGGGTGACGGCTCTGAAGAAGCAGTACGGCGTGTGGACAATCACCATGCACACTGGCGCGACCTACCGCGCCGCGCGGATCGTGAACGCGGCGGGCGCTTGGGCCGATGGCTTGGCGCAAATGGCCGGCGCGGCACCGATTGGCGTTGCGCCTTTGCGACGCACCGTTGTGCAGTTGCGTGTCTCGCCCGAAGCGCCCGCCGACTTGCCGTTGGTGCTCGACATCAACGGCAAGTTTTACTTCAAACCCGACAATGGCCGTCTGTGGCTAAGCCCGCACGACGAAATCCCCAGCGCCCCGTGCGACGCGGCCCCCGAAGAGATCGACGTCGCGCGCGTAATCGATCGTTTTCAAGCGGCCACGGATTGGCGGATCGAAGCGGTTGAACGTCGATGGGCGGGCCTCAGGAGTTTCTCGCCTGACCGCTTGCCTGTCTATGGGCCAGACCCGGTGGTCGCAGGATTTGACTGGTTTGCAGGTCAGGGCGGCTTCGGGATTCAAACCGCGCCCGCCGCCGCGCGTTTGGGCGCGCAAATCCTCTTGGGTAATGGGCCCGACGCCATGACCGCGGCGATTGATCGGCAGGCTTACAGCCCTGCACGCTATGATGTGGATCGGGCGCTTCAAGCTGGCTAGTCAAGCGATTGGAATTCGCTACAGTGCAGGTCCAATCCATGTACCACGAAGAGGGGACAGCCGATGGCTCACAAGTTTGAAATCTACAAAGACAAAGCGGGCGAGTTTCGCGTGCGCTTCAGCTACAACTCAGAAGTGATGTTCTCGACGCAAGGCTACTCTTCGAAGTCCAGCGCGCAGAACGCGATTGACTCGATCAAGAAGAACGGCCCGGAAGCGCCGGTCGAAGACAACAGCTAATCGGCTGACCGCTTAGTGCGGTGATGCGGGCGGGCTCCTTCTTTGGAGCGCGCCCGTTTTGCTTTCTGGGGCTAAGAGGGAACTCATTTAGCCTTCGGTCGCGATGCGTTCGGCTTCGTCGCTCGCGAGTTGATCGACGCGCTCGTTTTCGGGGTGGCCTGAATGGCCCTTGACCCAATTCCATGAGATTTGGTGGCGCGCTGCTGCGTCAATCAATTCGTGCCACAAATCGGCGTTGCGCACAGGCTTCTTGCTCGCGGTCACCCAGCCGCGTTTTTTCCAACCCTCGACCCATTTGGTGATGCCATCAAGCACATACTTGCTGTCGGAATAGAGCTCAACGGCGCACGGTTCGGTCAGCGCTGAGAGCCCGCGAATGACAGCCGTCATCTCCATTCGATTATTGGTCGTCTCCGCTTCGCCGCCCGACAGTTCTTTCTCGTGCGGACCCATGCGCAGCAGAGCGCCCCATCCGCCGGGGCCAGGGTTGCCCTTGCACGCGCCATCGGTGAAGATTTTGACCTGTTTCATGCGGGGCCTCTTCGCCGCTTCGCGCGCGTCACGCAAACACTTGCGGTCCGTTCTCGTCGTAAAAACGCCAGCGTGAGACGAACTGCATCGGGTCCTTCTTGATGACGAGTGCGTCATCGGGCGTGTCGAGCCAGTCTTCCGCGCGGCTGGCCACGAAGCGCAAGGTCGCACCCTTCGCGATGTCCGGCAGGCTTGCGCGCTCGACATCGCTGAGCGGGCGGACGCTTTCATAACCTTCGAGGATCGCGGTTCCGAGCTGGGGCAAATACGAACCTGACGCGTCAAAACTCCAAGCGGCGTGGGTCACCGCTAGATCGAGCGCCATCGCGCCGGTGCACGCGAAATAGAAATCAATCAGGCCGGTGACCGTCGAGCCCAACATCAACACGTTATCTGGAAAGAGATCGGCGTGAATCTGTGCGGTTGGCAGCGCGCCCAGATCAAGCGCGGCGGCGGCGCGCGCGGGTTCAAGCAAGGTGGGGAGGTCGGGATTGATCGATGTCAACCCTTCGATTCCGCACGCCTCAAGAACTTTCGCATTACTGGCAAAGTCCATGGTGTTGGCGCGGGTCGGGACGAAACCGGCGCTGGCCAAGTGGATTTGCGCGAGCACTTCGCCAACGCTGCGCGCTTGATCGGGCGTGGGCTGGGTGGGCGAAACGCCTGGTAGAAACTCAATTAGGGCGACGGCCTTGCCGCGCTCCATCCGGAACGCCGCGCCCTCGGAATCGTGGATCGTGCGCGGCACCGGGCAACCTTTGGCGGACAGGTGATCGAGCAGCCCGAGGAAATAGGGAAGATCTTCGAGTTCAATGCGGCGCTCGTACATCGTGAGGATGTAGCGCGCGCCTTGTCCGTCTGGGCCGCTGGTCTCGATCAGCCAATTTGAGTTGGAGATACCCTCAGCAATGCCTTTGGCGGACCGCAGGTCGCCCACGTCATAATGCGCGATCAGTTTGGCCAGATCTTCGGCGCCCAAATGTGTGTACACGGCCATCAGCGCTTCCGGCGTGGTGTATAGGGCCTACTCGGCCTCGCGCAGCTCACGGGGGAGCTTGAACACCATCTTCTCTTCGGTTGTGGTGATTGTCTCTTCGGAGATCGGGCGCAGGGCGGCGAGTCCATCGACCACTTCACGAACCAGCACTTCGGGCGCGCTGGCGCCCGCCGTCAGACCGACGGTGCTCACGCCGTCGAGCCACGCCGGGTCGATCTCTCCAGCTCGCTGGATCAACTTGCCGGGTGTGCCAAGGCGTTCCGCCACTTCCACCAGACGCAGCGAATTCGATGAATTCGGCGCGCCGACCACGATCACCAGATCGCAGTCTTGAGCGAGTTCCTTCACCGCTTCCTGACGGTTGGACGTCGCGTAGCAAATATCTTCCGCCTTAGGGCCCTTTATGTTGGGATAGCGCCATTCGAGCGCTTCGATCACTTCGCGCGTGTCGTCCACGCTGAGCGTGGTTTGCGTAAGGTAAGCGAGCGGTTCGTCGCTGTCGAAGGGGAGCTTGTCCACGTCTTCGATGTTTTCGACCAGGGTCATCTGGCCC
>JBCCKJ010000198.1:0-5222 GCA_039027455.1 Pseudomonadota bacterium
GCCATAGGTCAATTGCACCGACGCAAGCGCTTCGCGGATGGACTCCGGATTGCCGCCGTCCAGGATCGCCGTGCTCACCCGCTCGGGCGCCACGCCTGTATCCTTGATGAGAGCCTCGCGCGCGGCGTCGATGCGTTCCTGCGTGCGGCCCGTCATAACGACGTTTGCGCCTTCGCGCGCGAAGGCTCGGCAGATCTGGCTCCCCAAATTGCCCGCCGCTCCGGTGACCACCGCAGTCTTGCCCGCGAGGCGGCCGTTTTGAGCCGGCAAAGTGCGCTCTTTCAGGTTGGTGTCGCCTTGGCTCTCGCTCACGCATTCTCTCCGCTTGATGGTGTTGATGTCGGCTCAGCGCTGGCTGAGGCCCAGTATTCCAGAAGCTCGTCTTTGGTTCGCAGCCCGCTCGCGGGCAGCGCGTGATTGACCACGTAGGTCGCGCCCGAATGGCGGTTCTCCCACATCGACTGGTGCGCTTCAGGCAGGCCCTCCCAAGGGACCATGGTCGGCTCGGTGACGTCGAGCAGGCCCGCCGCAACCATCTCGTTCATCATGGTCACTTCATAGGCGTTGCATAGGTGCGTGCCGAAGATGTTGGCGTTGGGCATGTAGATGCGGCGCTGCCGCGTCCACACTTGCGGCGCGTAGAAGGTGTAGCGCCGATCCGACATGTCTTCGGCGTAGATCACGCACCCGCCAAATGGTTTGACCAGCGAAGTCGACACGCCAAGACTGTCTTGCGCCGCGCGCTCAACCACGAGATCAGGCACACCGCGCGGGTTACCGGGTGAACGCAACAGTTTGCCGACAGCGGTGCCGAACGGCTTCATCGTGTTCTGCTGGTAATTGCGCACACCGATTTTGAAATTTTCGATGTCCGTCTTTGCGTCGGGCAGGCGCGGCATCGTGTCGGGCCAGTCAAAGTCCGCGTTTCGGCGTTTGAGCCCTTCGATGCTGACGATCCCCTCAATCGAATCTTCCAACCCAAGAGACTGCAGGAATTCGCGCTGCGCGTCGGTGGTGCTGACAATGACGATGCGCGCTTTGAACAGGCGCGCGGCCTCGATCATCTCCAGCCCGCGTTCGTCCGCCAGATCGCTGGAAGCCGGGCCGTAATAAAGCAGCACGGATTCGCCGCCACGCAGGCCAGCGCGCGCCATCATGTCTTCGGGCGAGGTCTCTCCCGGCTTGCCCATAAAGCTGAAATGATAGCCCGACGACGCGCCGTAAAACGCCAGCGTTCCGCCCTCTTCCAAAAGCTGGAAACTGCGCGGGAACGCGCGCTCCCCGGCGTGGCTGACGACGTAATCCGCGAGCTTGCCGCCGCTCATGGCGCGGTAGCGTTCGACCAGTTTTTCGCCCTGCTTCTCCCACGCAATGGCCTCTGCTGCACCGTCAGGGACAGGAGTGAAGCAATGCGCCAGCTCGGGGTCCTTGCGATTGATCGCACCGACAGCGCCCTGACCGGTCACAAACGCGGCCCGGTCTTCGCTGGAGACGAGACCCGTGACAAACAGCCCGGTGCGGACCGAAGATTTGAGCGCGTCGAGACCCGTCCCGGTGGCCGAGCCTTCGACGAAAAGTGTCTTGCCCGGCGTAATCTCCAACGTGGTGAAGAGACAGCGGGCGACCGTGCCCAGATTGAGCGTGTACGCCCCGGCCTGCTCCAGTGTCAGGTCGGAAGGCGGCTTGTGCAGCTGCGGGCCTTGGACCGTCAAAAACTGCGCGTGGCTGCCCGTTTTGGTTTCATAGCCCTGGATCGAGAAGCCCGCGTACATCGGGTCTTCGCCCGCGAGTGGGGAAAGCAACTGGCTCGTGCCCGAATAGACCGCGACCATATCGCCCACAGCCAGTCGGCCTTCCTCTTTGAGCTCGCTTCCGAGTGCGGCGATCAACGCCAAACCACCCGATCCGGTGATCTGCACGTCTTCGTCGTGCCCATCGAAGGGGGACACCGGAATGCCAGTCAGCGCCCAGATGTCGTTGAAATTCACCTCGGAGGATAGGAGGTAGATCAACGCTTCGTTCGCGCGCGGCTTGGGCGTTTTGACTAACAGCTCGCGTTCGTGCGTTGCGGGCGGGCCAAAACGCGGCGCGCCGGTGTCGGGATCGCGCGCGATGCCAAAGGCGAGTTGGTTGGCCGGAATAGGGGTCACGCCCGGATAAAACGGCGCGCCCATAGGCAGCAATTCGCCCTGTTCGATCAGGCTCGTTTTGCGTGCCTCGTGCTCGCTATCAATCCATACGCCATCGCGGCGCACGGGCAGCGGCGGGCTCTGCTTGTCCATGAATTGCTGGATGCCGGTTTTGCCGCCGTTGGGATCGATGATCGCTTCGGCAAAACGCTGGGCCTCGCGTTCCAATCCGGCGGAGAGCCCTTGCTCCCACCCGGTGCGGATCGCGTCGAGCGCGCGTTCGCCCGCCTGATCGCGCCCGGCCCATTTCAATTGTTTGAGGATGCGCTGGAGGAAGGGGTCTTGGAGCGCGGCTTCCAAATCCAGCGTAGCAGGTGCGTCCCATTGCGCGGTCGCGCTTTGGCGCTCGGCAAAGGCTTGGCCCAGCACACTGTCGCTTGGCGACTGCACATATTCGCGCACCAAAGCGTGCGCCTGCGAGAGCGCATCCTGCGAGCCTTCGGCCAGCGCGTCCACCGCGCCGATGGTGAGCGCCTGCTCTGCATCAATAGCACGCCCGCCCAAGATCAGGTCCAGTGCGTCGCGCAGGCCCGTTTCGCCGCGCCGATCCGCGAGCAAGCGCGGCAGGCGCTGCGTGCCGCCATAGCCCGGCATCAGGCGCAGGTTGATTTCCGGCTGGCCAAAGCGCGCTTTGGGCTCAGCTATGCGATAATGGCATGCCAGCGCAAACTCCATGCCGCCGCCAAGCGCCACGCCTTGAATGGCCGCGATGCAGGGTTTGCCCATCGTCTCAATCGTGCGGAAGGCGAGCTGCGCGTTGTCCGGAAGCGCCTTGGCTTCCTCCACGCTGTTCACCTCTTCCAGCATCTGGCGGATGTCCGCGCCCGCGACAAAGCTGACCGTGCCTGCGCCAGTGAAGATCACCGCGGCGACATCGTCCTTGCGCGCCAGGTGCTCGGCGATGATGACAAGTTCATCCAGCGCGCGCTCGTTCAGAGCGTTCACCGGCGGGTTCTTGACGGTGACGGTAGCCACGCGCTGGTCGTTGCCAAGTGCGTTGTATTGGATCGTGAAGAACCGATAGCGTTCAAAAAGCGCCTGATTCTCGGACAGCGACTGGCGCCGAGTCCACGCATCGACCGCGCGTGTTAGTTCATCAAGGCTTTCGGGATTGCGCAGGGTAGACGCGTCGCCCACCTCGCCGCCTTCGACAATAGCGCGCACCATGCGACGCATATACTTGCCTGAGCGTGTCTCGGGGAATTCGCTCAGCTCGATGAAATCGGACGGCACCGCCACCGCGCCTTTTTCCGTGCGGACCAGATCGGTCAGGCGGCGGCGATCATCCTGTGTGAGGCGGCGGCCTTCGACCGGGGTCACGAACGCCACCGGGGTCACACCCTTTTCGCGGTGCGGCGCGCCGATCACGATCACATTGCCGACCGGCGAATTGGGATCGAGCGATTTGTCACGTAGGATCGCGCCTTCGATCTCTTCGGTCCCGATGCGGTGGCCCGAGACGTTGATCACATCATCCGACCGGCCATGAAGCGAGAACGAGCCATCGGGGTGGCGCATGGCGAAATCGCCTTGCGTGTAAGCCCAGGTGCCGTTCCAGCGTTTCCAATAGGTGTCGGCGTATCGATCCGCATCGCCCTGCCAGGGGTTAGAGATCTGCGCGGTCGCACCGTTCACTTCGACTTTGAAGTTGCCGACATCGCCCCAGATCGTGCGAGTGAGGTACGGGTAAGGAAGCGCGATGACGATTTCGCCCTTCTCGCCGTCTTCGGCGCGGCGCCAATTGACGCCCGTGTCAGCGGTGTCGCGCGCGTAGTCGATGGGCCCGGTCTCGCCGCCTTCCGTGTCTTCGACCCACACGTCACCCATGATCCACGGGAAAGGATAGGTGTGCGCGTTCGCCTCGAGCGCAAATTCAGAGCCGCTATCCGCAAAGTGGGACCAAACCATCCCGCCATGCTCAGTCGCCCAATAGGAATTGATGTAGCGCGACGTAATGTGTTCCATCGCGAAGGCCTGAACCGCGGGCGAAACCGGTTCGGCGCAGAACGTTGCGACCTTGAGCGAGGACAAATCGTAACGTTTGATATCCTTGAGGTTTTCCGGGTTCTGCATCACCGATTTGAGAAAGGTGACACCCGCCTTGAAGACATCGACATTGTAGCGCTCAATGATCGAGGCAAAGCGGCCCGCATGCGGAAAGACCGGCGATCCTTCGGTGATGACCGTCGTCACCCTGCTCAGCAGCGCGGCGGCGATCAGATAGCTTTGCCCGGTGATCCAGCCGGGATCGGCGACGACATACAATGTGTCGCCTGGATCCGCGCCAAACGCGGCCTTCATCGTGGAGCTCACCCCGCTGGCGTATCCTCCATGGACATGAACCACGCCCTTGGGCTTACCGGTCGAGCCCGAGGTGTAGATGATGAAATTGGGGTATTCGGCGTCCACCGCGAGCGGTGGGCACGCGCTCCAGATGGCGGCTGCGAATTCACGGTCGTCAAGATCGAGCAGCCCCTCTTCATCGGCCACATTGATCCCTGCGGCGCGCGCGGCGGCGAGGATTTTCTCGCCAGCGGCGTGCGTCAGATCGTGGCTCCAGTGATCGCGCGCCTCGTTCCAAATCAGATCGGGCTGCGCGGTGTGCTTCACGACCACAACTGCGTCCACGCGCGCGGGCGAATCCACCAGCGCGCTGGCGATAGCGATCCGAAGCTGCGCCGCCTCGCGCGCGGTCATCGAACCCGCGCTTTCGCCCGAAGCGATCGCGGCGAGCGCCTTGCCGACACCGCGCATCACATCGGAGCGTTCGACGGTGACTTCGCCATCCAACACTTCGGCCACGGTCTCGCGGATTAGCGCGGCGTGCGCCTCGGCGACCGACAGCGCCGAATCTGAGAGCGCGGCGTCGACCAATTCCATGGCCACCGGAACCGCGATAAAGTTGTCGAGCGCGGGATCGGTGTAGTTCGGCTTGAACGGCACCATCTGCGCGTTGCGGTATGACCCATCCGCGGTCACGACCACGCGCGCACCTGCATCGGCGATGCGATCGGAAAGCGTCTTGTCGCTAAA
>JBCCKJ010000199.1:0-5202 GCA_039027455.1 Pseudomonadota bacterium
CCCCTGGGCCACTGCCAGATCTTGACGGTGACTATCTCGCCGTTGCGCAGGCGTGCCGCGCGGATTACGACGCGCTTAAGCGATACGCGATCACTGCAGGGTCATGATCTCTTCACCGCCATCGCCGCGGCTGAAGAACTGCATCAGCTGGACCAGCAATTCGCAGCGGGCTGATAGAGATTGCGCCTCGAGCAGCGCCTGCTTCGATGCGGGATCAAACGGAGCAATCTGAGACACGCCGTTGATCAACGATTGATCATCCAGCCTTTCAACCGAATCCCAATCCACCCGGTAGCCTTGGGAGTCGGCAAAGGCGCGCGCTTCGGCTTCAAAGCCGCCGCGCTGAGCGTGGCTGAGCGTTTCGTCCTGATCATCCTCGATCAACTCGCCTTCCACCTGACGAAAGGCGGTGGCAACATCGAGCTCGCGCACGAGTTTGAAACGGGACTCCCCTTCGAGGATCAAGTTGTAGCGCCCGTCATCCATGGCTTCGATTTCACCAATTCGTCCAACGCAGCCGACCGAATAAAGCGGTGAGCCTTCGACCGAACGCTGGGGCTGGATCATCGCAATGCGACGGTCGCGCACCAGCGCATCTCCCACAAGCGCACGGTAACGAGGCTCGAAGATATGCAACGGCAGCTGAAGGCCTGGAAACAGAACCGCGCCGGGAAGAGGAAAGATGGAAAGCCGCGTGGACATGCCTGATTAACCGAAGAGGATCTTGGATAAACGACGCCGCGTGGAAACCACCCACACGTCTTCCAAACCCACCGCTTCAAAGATCTGCAGCAGCTTTGTCCGCGCCGCGCCTTCGTTCCATTCGCGGTCCGTCTCGACCATCGCCAAGAGCGTGTCAGCGGCGGCGTCCCGATTGCCAGCGGCGAAGGCGGCTTCGGCGTAGGCGAGTCCGGCATCCATATCGGACGGGTCGCTTTCGGCCGCAGCTTTTAGTCCAGCGAGTTCCCCATCATTGACCTGTGTGCCGGCTAATTCCAAGGCGGCCTTGGCCGCCGTGATTGCCGGGTCGCTCGCCAGACTGGGTTCGGCTTCTAGAGCGGCGAGCGCTTGGCGCGCCTCATCCACTTGGCCGAGCGCAATCATCGCGCGCACCAGCCCCGCATGCGCGGTGGCGTTGCCGTTCGCAAACTCAACGACCTGTGCAAAGATGCCAGCGGCGCGCTGCGCATCGCCTTCGGTGAGCGCCTGCTCTCCCATCGCGATAAACTGGGCGATCTCTTCTTCGGAAGGCCCTTGCGGCGCGCCTTCTCCGCCCTGGATTGGCAGTTGACCGAGCAATTGATCCAAAACCTGCTTGAACTGAGATTCGCTGCGCGCGCTTGTGAGATCGGCAACAGGCTGACCTTGAAACATGGCGTAGACCGTCGGGATCGACTTCACCTGGAATTGGCCCGCGATAAACGGTTCTTCGTCGACGTTGATCTTGGCGAGGATCACGCCTTTATCGGCGTATTCCGCGCACACCTTTTCGAGCATGGGGGCAAGCGCCTTGCACGGCCCGCACCACTCGGCCCAGAAGTCTAGCACCACAAGGTGCGTCTGGCTCGGATCGACGACGTCTTTGCGAAACCGTTCGACAGCCTTTTGTTCGTCTATGTTGAGACCCATACTGGCCAAGGGGGTGTTCCTTTGTTTAGTGCGCGATCAAGGTAAGCGGTCTGCGCTATCATCCGTGAAGTAGAGCGGAAGTGACCCGCCATGCTTTTCCCCTATGTGGGGCACTAGAGCGTGGATGTGAAGCGTTGGAATGGTAGCCGTGTAAAAGGCGAGGCGGTCTGCGGTGAATTCCGCGCAATTTCTTCTTGCGAAGCGCAAAAGGCGCTGTTAGTTGGCGCGCCTCCCCGGCACGGAAGCGGTGTGATCCGCTCCTTGCGAGGCGTCAGTGAGCGGGCGTAGCTCAGGGGTAGAGCACAACCTTGCCAAGGTTGGGGTCGGGCGTTCGAATCGCCTCGCCCGCTCCATTTTCCAGATATCGATGTTGACTTGCGAGCCTTTTCGGGGTGGTCACACCCTGTCGGCGTCACCCGTTGGGTTGGAAAGGCTAGGCTCCCGCACGGCGCGCTTCAGGACATCAACGTACCCGTTCGATATGCAATCGAACCCGTCGTGATAGCCGCGCGACTTCAGCAGTCTATGCAACCTCGGGAGGTTGTAGCTTGGGACGCCCGCGCACTGGTGGTGCTCCAAATGGTAGGCGACGTTGTTGGGCGCGATCAGAAGGCGCTCCCACCAACTCGTTAGAGTGGTGCTGGTGTTCTCGCGCGGATCAATGCTGTCCCGATTGCGAGCGACACCGTGCTCCCCGATTTGGCGGATTCGGGTCAAAAGCGGCAAGACAAAGAGGTCCGCCGCCCACCACAACGCATAGGCCCACGGCGCGCCAACCGCAGCCAAGACGGCGAAAAGCGCAACATGAAAGAGCACCCATGGATAGTCTCGGGATAGCTTGAAACTCTTGAGCCGTAAGAGAAGGTCACGAGTCCCTGTGCGTCCCGTAAGATCGCGCAGGATCTTGCGTTTCAGGCTGGCTCTTTCGACCGGATAGCGATGCACAAAAACACGGTCTGGATCCTTGGGTGTACCGGCGTGGCGGTGGTGCTTCATGTGGTAGTCGCGATAAGCGTAGACGGAGGCCCTTGTGGGAACCGCGCACAACCATTCGCCGATGAGATTGTTCGTCCGCTTGGTTTTGAAAAACACGTAATGCGCGCAATCGTGCATCAGGATCGCGAGGCCCAACTGCCTCCCGCCAAGGATAACAACGCTAGCGAGTATTGTGGCGGGGTTGGGCCAAAGAACGGCGATCGCAAACGCTCCAGCGATGATCGCCCAATTGACCAACAGGATCCAAGCGGCCTTGATCGAGCTAGGCTCCGAAAGATCACGGATCTCCGCAGCGCTCACAAAATCTGAGAACTTCGATGTCGTATCCATGGGACGCTCGTCGTTACATCCTTGCCTTCGAACCGGTCTTATTGGCGCGATCTTATCGATAAAGGGCGCAAGTCGCAAAGCTGCCGGCTGAGGACCCACTGAAATTGGTGACGCCACGGCTGTCGAAGCATCCGCACTGCCAGTGTCAATTTTGTCGCAAATGCGCGCCGCTGCTTCGCTTTTTGCGCATTTGCCGCATGCCAAAGGTTGCGCTTCGCATCCATCCGACTAAGTGCAGGATACTTTATCTCATAACCAAGATTTGGAAGATTCATGAACCAAACCGCATCACGTCTCGCATTGGCCACCACTCTTGCTTTTGCGTTTACGTCGCAAGCCGCTTGGGCCGAAAACTCTGAGCCGAACGAAGCCCCGGCGGCGCAGTCGACCACCAGAACCACCCCCGCTGCAACGACCAGCGTGAGCGAAGATGACATTAACGACAACATTTTGGTGTCGGCGCAGGGTCTCGAAGAGCTGGACTTCATAGCGGGCCAAGACGTTCTCACCATTGATGAAATCCAACGTGATCTCGCGGGCCAGATTGGCGAACTCCTGATCAAGCTGCCCGGTGTTTCGGCTACCAGCTTTGCCCCAGGCGCTTCGCGTCCCATCCTTCGCGGGCTCGATGGTGAGCGTGTGAGGGTGTTGGTTGACGGGCTGGGAACAGCGGATGTTGGCAACACCTCGGCCGACCACGCGACCACGATCGATCCCCTGACGGTGAAGCGGGTCGAGGTGCTGCGTGGTGCGGGCGCGCTCTTGTTCGGTAGCCAGGCGATCGGCGGCGTCGTCAACGTGATCGACGGTCGTATCCCGACCGAAGTTCCAGAGAACGGCTTTTCAATCGATGCGCTCACCGCTTTCGACACCGCGAGCGATCTGCGCAGCGGCGGCGCGGCGGTCGATGTCGGTCTTGGTGAGAATCTTGTCTTCCACGTGGATGGTTCGTTCCGCGAAACCGATGATCTCGAAATCGGAGGCTTCCAAACGACACGGGGTTTTGCGAACACCTTGCTGGAAGAGGCCGCTGAAAAAGAAGCCGAAGGCGAAGACGAGAAAGCCGAAGAGCTTCGCGAAACCGCTGAAAACCGTGGGACCTTGCCTAACAGCGACACGCAGACTTGGACGGTCAACGGTGGCCTTGGCGTGATCCTGGGTGATTCCACCTTTGGCGCGTCGGTCGGCTATTACGATTCCAACTATGGCATCGTCAAAAACCCGCTCTTTGAGGAAGAGGAAGAAGAAGGGGGCGAGGAAGAGGAAGAAGAAGGAGAAGAAACGGTTCGTCTCGACATCGAGCAACTGCGTTTTGATGTGCGCGGCGACATCGCTCTCGGCTCAGGTTTTCTCTCGCGTCTGAAAGTGCGCGGCTCCTATTCGGACTACACGCATACCGAGTTTGAAAGCGGATCAGTTGGCACGGTGTTCGACAGCGAAACGGTCGAACTGCGCGCCGAGCTGCTTCAGTCGACCGGCGGTGTGATTGGAGCGCAGTTCCTTTCGCGAGATTTCTCGGCGATCGGTGCAGAAGCCTTCGTCCCGCCCAACGAGACTACCCAATTCGCTATCTTTACTGCCCAAGAATTTGATGTCGGCGGCGTTCAAATCGAAGCGGCCGGCCGCTATGAGAATGTCGACGTTCAGTCCGACGAGGCTGGTGCTGATCGCAACTTCAATCTCTTCTCAGGCGCGCTGTCCGCCATCTATGAAACGGATAACGGCCTGCGCTTTGGTGTGACCGGCTCGCGTTCTGAACGCGCACCGGCGGGCGAAGAGTTGTTCGCCGATGGCCCGCACATCGCCACGCAGACGTTTGAAATCGGCGATGTAAACCTCGACACCGAAAGCGCGTGGGGGCTCGAGCTCTTTGGCCGGGGGTCGACCGGAGACATTGATTTTGGCGCGTCGGTCTATTTCCAGAAGTTCGACAATTTCATCTTCCTCACTCCGAATGGTGAGATCGAAGATGGCCTGCCGGTCTTCCTCTTCCTGCAGGAAGATGCGAACTTCTTCGGCTTCGAGGCCGACTTGGCAATGCCATTGATCCAGCAAGACAACTTCACTCTTTCGACCGATTTGCGAGCGTCCTACGTTTCGGCTGAACTGGATGATGATCAGGGCAATCTTCCGCGCATCCCACCGCTTAGCCTGCTTGGCGCTTTAGAAGGCGAAGTGGACGCCTTCACCGTACGGGGGGAGGTGCAGTGGTTTGGAGAGCAGAACGATGTGGCCGAGTTTGAAACC
>JBCCKJ010000200.1:0-5181 GCA_039027455.1 Pseudomonadota bacterium
CTATCGCCGCCCAGATGGTTCGATCGGATGGGTTGAGCCGCACTAGGGTCCGGCCGACCCCACTGAATTAGCCTTTCAGATCTTCGGCTTAGTGGGCCCCGCTTAACGTAGCGATGAAAGCAGCCGCGCGATTTTTGGCGGTCGTTTCCGATGCGTTGGAGCGATTCGGATCGTGATTTTGGGATTTCGTGATTTCATGGATGTCAGTCTTACCTTGCGGCCAGACGCGGTCGCTGTTTTTCCTTCAGACCAATGCAGTGGCACTTCTAAAGATGTTGTTCTGACCCAATTGGCTGACCAGTTTGCGCGCGTTTATGGGCTCGACGCGGCTGATATCCTTGATGGTCTGCAGCAGCGCGAAGCGCTTGGCAGCACCGGGTTCGGCAAGGGCGTTGCCATTCCGCATTGTCGCAGCGCTGACGTGAACCGCCCGACTCTGGCGCTCTTGAAGCTCGAAACGCCCTGCAACTTCGAGGCGGCCGACTCTCTGCAGGTTTCCCTCGTATTTGGGCTCGTTTCGCCGGAGAACGCAGGGGCAACCCATCTGCACGCTTTGGCGGCAATTTCGCGCCTTTTGCGCGATGAAACCACGCTGCAAGCGTTGCTCGACGCCGACGACACAGAAGCGCTCTACGCTTTGCTTACCAACCAATTCTTGCGCGATGCCGCCTGACGAGGGTGGGGTGAACGAGCCGGTTAACGCTCAAGGCGCGGATACCCACTATCGCGCGCTCGAGCGACTTTACGCGTCCGCGCCGATCAACGCGAAGTTTACCTCGCAGCTCTCAATTCTGGGCGAAGGTTTGTCCAGCATCGCGTTTGATGTGGATGAGGATGTCTTCCACGCCGCGGGCGCCGCTCACGGAACGATCTATTTTAAAATGCTCGATGACGCGGCTTTCTACGCAGCAAACACACTGGCGACGGATCGCTTTTTGCTGACCACCAGTTTCAACCTGCATTTCACCAAGCCAGTTCGCGAAGGCAAGGTCCGAGCCGAAGGGCGATGGGTGAGCGGTAAGCGCCGTGTGTTTGTGGCCGAATCACGCCTAGTGGATGACGAAGGCGATGAGATTGGCCGCGGAACGGGCACGTTCATGCGCTCGCGCATACCGCTGTCCAGTCTTGATGGTTATACCAGCTAGCGCAAACGGCTATCGCACAACGGCAATGCGCGTTCCCGCTCATCTTGAAGTTTCCAGCCTCATTCGCTTGGCCGAAACAAATGGCGGCTCCGCAATGGTTCTTTCTAAGGGGGAGCGCGACGCTGGCACTATCCTGATAGTAACTATGTATCGTAGTGAAGACGCAAGACTTTACGAAAGAATGCCACAGCTTGATGGAACACGTTCTTTTGTTCAGACTAAAGAACAAGACCCTGAAAACCCTGTGGAATTCAACGACTACATATCGAGAAGGCAAAATCAGGACCCCGATAGCTGGATAATCGAGCTGGATATCGCGAACCCACAACAATTTATCGATCTTTTGCCGAATTAACTTGATTTCGTATCTTTTGAAACTAAATGACGGCCCGCTTCCAAGGCGGAGGCTGGCCTTTTAACACTTCGGTTAATCGGTTGGCACGCAGACGGGGGGCGGCCGGCAGGCCTTTTGAGAACCTCACATAAACCCCGCGAAACAATCGCACACGGTTCCTAGCCTGCGTCGGAGCTTGCTCACCGCACAAGTATAGTGATTTCATGGGTCGCAAGACTTACTCTCTCAGCGCGTTGGCCGTTGGGACCATTGCAAGTCTGAGTTTGATGAGCGCCGATGGCGCCGAAGCGTTGGCCCTTGCCAACGACACTGAAGCGAAGTCCGAGGATGCTATCCTGGACCAAGCTTCGCAAAGTTCCGACTTCGAGACGGTGCCGGGGGATAACGGTGCTGACGATGAAATAACCTTTGTTTCGAGCCCGGTGTCGCAACCTCTCCCTAGCGATACGGCAAACGATACTTCAAGCGAGGCGTCCTCAGCTGGATCGCTTCGTGATCTTGTCACGCGCGTCGAAGCTGGAGCGTTGACCGATCAGATGCGCTGCCTCGCAGGCGCGGTCTATTTTGAGTCGCGCGGGGAACCGCTGGCTGGCCAGCTCGCGGTTGCTCAAGTTGTGATCAACCGCAGCCAAGACCAGCGTTGGCCCGCGAGCTACTGTGGCGTTGTCTATCAGCGCGCTCAATTCTCGTTCGTTAAGAACGGCCGTATGCCGCGTATCCGCACGAGTTCCGCCGCGTGGGGTCGCGCTAAGGCCATCGCGCACATCGCGCATGAAGGCATGTGGGAATCCAAAGCGGGCGACGCGGTCTACTTCCACGCGAAGTATGTGAAGCCGCGCTGGAGCCGACGCAAGGAGCGCACGGCTCAGATCGATACGCACATCTTCTATCGCTAAAGATACTCAAGGGCTCGCCATCTGGCGGGCCCTTTTTTGATCACGCAAACTCTACCCAGACCGGCGCGTGATCGCTCGCTTTTTCGCGTCCGCGATGATCACGGTCCACACCAACCGCGCGTAGCGTATCCGCCAGTTCCGGTGAAAGCAGCGCGTGGTCTATGCGAAAGCCGTGATCGCGTTGCCAAGCGCCGGCTTGGTAGTCCCAATAGGTCCATACGCCGCCCCGCGGATTAAGCGTGCGCACAGCATCCGTCCAACCATCGGCGAGCAATTGCGCGTAAGCGGCACGGCTTTCGGGCTGCATCAGAGCGTCGTTCGCCATGGCCTTTACTGAATAGGTGTCATCATCAAATGGTATGACGTTGTAGTCGCCTAACACGGCGGCGGGCACCTCTTCTTCCCAGATGGTAGCCATGCGCGTGCGCAGTTTCTCCATCCAGGCCAACTTATATTCGAATTTAGGCCCGGGTTGCGGGTTACCGTTAGGAAGGTAGATGCCGACCACTCGCGCTACGTGCGAGCCTTCGTGTCTTACATCGACTTCCAGATAGCGCGCTTGTTCTCCCTCGCCCTCTTTGGGTCCGTTGATTCCAAGTCCGCGTTGGACCTCGCTTATGGAATAGTTCGCTTTTGTGTCCGCTAGGATGGCGACGCCGTTAAAGGCTTTCTGGCCGTGCCAAATGGGCTGGTAGCCAATGGCCTCAAACTCTTCAGCGGGAAAACCTTCGTCTTGGCTTTTGAGTTCCTGCAAACAGGCCACCGAGGGCCGCGTTTCCTCAAGCCATTCCTTCAGCCGCGGCAAGCGCGCCTTGATGCCATTGATGTTGAATGTCGCCAGTTTCATAGCGAACACATGGCGCAAGCCAAGGCGTGCGTCCATTGCCTCGGCGAGTTTTCAATCTTGGATTAGATGCCGAAGCTAGAGCCGCAGCCGCAACCGGCCGCCGCGTTGGGGTTTTCGACACGAAAAGCCGCGCCGCCCAGAGACTCAACAAAGTCGACAACACTGCCGCCAACAAGATCAAGGCTGACGGGATCCACCACCAGCTTTACGCCATCGGTTTCGCTGACGCTGTCTTCGCCCTCAGGCGACTCAGCCATTTCGAACTTGTATTGAAAGCCCGAGCAGCCTCCTCCTTCAACCGAAAGCCGCAAAATAGCGGGTTTGGTCTGCTTCTGCGCGATCTGCGCGACGCGCTTGGCCGCGGCTGGCGTGAGGGTCAGGGTCTCCGACATAATCACTATCTAGGTGCGGCGATGCGTAACCTCAAGATCGGAATAGGTGTTCCGTTGCGCAGATTAAACCGTCTGGATGTAGTTTCGCAGCGCTTCGGCCTCGTGTTCGACTTCATCGATGCGAGTTTTCACGAGGTCGCCGATCGAGACAAACGCGACAAGAGCGCCGCCCTCGACCACCGGGAAATGACGAAAACGGCGACGTGTCATCAAGGCCAACGCCTCGTCGACTGTTGTCGAGGGTTCAATGGTGATGACTGGCGAGGTCATGATGGCTTCGACCGGGCCAGAGAGGCAGCCGCCGCCTTCACTGGCCAAGCGATAAATCACATCGCGTTCTGAAATGATGCCAGCGACCGATCCATTGCGCATAACCGGCATTGCCCCGATCCGTCGGTCAGCCAGAATGGCGACAGCCTGAGACACTGGCGTTGTGACGTCACAAGATATGATTTCGTTCGCGTTCCTATCGGCTATTATGCTGGCGATATTCATGAGCCTCGCTCCTCTCTCCGATAAGAGAGTGCCATTGATTTAAGAAAAAGGCGAATCCGGACGGATGGCGACCGCCGCGCACCGCGTGATGCAATGTGTGCCATTGCCAAGACTAGCGATGGCGCGCATGGGAGCGTCATGGTCAAAGAGTCGCCTTTGGATGATCCCCAAAACGCCGCGCACGCTTGGAACCGGTTCCGCCACATCATGCGTGTATTGGCGGTGGTGACTGTTGGAAGTACGGCCGCCCTTGTCGGCGTTTTGTGGGTGTTGTTCCCGGAAGCGTCGATTCACTTTTTTGTCGCGGTGGCCTTGGGCGCAGCGTTCACAATGGGCTTAACCGGTGCTCTGATGGGCCTCGTCTTCCTCTCCAATGGGACGGGGCACGACGAAGCCGTTGATAATCGTCTCCCCAGCGCCGACGAACTGTTCGGCGACCGCAACAGTCGTTCTTAAGCGGCTGATGACCCTTTAACCGGGCGAAGGCGCAGTCCTTCGACCGGCACTCCGCCAATCAAGTGTTCCTGAATAATGCGTTCGAGCGCTTCGGGTGTGCACGAATGATACCAAACCCCATCGGGCCACACGACCGCAATAGGCCCCGCGTCGCACATTTGCAGGCAATCGGCCTTGGTCCTTTGCACACCCCCGCCCGCGCCCTTCGGATGGTCGGCGGTGCGTTGCGGACCAACAAGGCCTAGCTCTTTGGTGCGTGTTTTGAGATAGGCCCACGAAGCTTCGCCCACCTCGCGCGAGCAGCATTTCTGTTTTTCGGAAACGGCGCAGAGGAAGATGTGTCGCTCAATTGCGTTGCCTTTCGCGTCGTCACCGTACTTTTGAGCGAGCGAGAACTGCGCCGAAGCGAGCGAGCGTTCGGCTTCGCTGCTGTCTCTCATTCGCCCGCGTCCTGATCGCCTGAATCCGCCTTTAGCCAGCGATCCAGCCAAGCAAACACCGTATCGTGCCACTGCAGCGAGTTCTTCGCGCCCAGCACCCAATGGTTTTCATCGGGAAAGACCAGCAATTGCGAGGGGATCCCTCGCTCTTGCAA
>JBCCKJ010000201.1:0-5146 GCA_039027455.1 Pseudomonadota bacterium
CCCGGTGGCGATGCTTTCCTGCGCGGCGGCACCCATCACGACGCTGCGGTATCCGTCGCGCGCTGTGATCTGCGGTGCGCCTCCGCTCGTCAAGGCCGCGTGGAAGTGGTGCATCTGGAAGTAGGTCGCGCCGTGGTGATCTCCCGCCGCGAGCGCTTCAGGCGGAGTGGCGACCGGCTCGATGTATGGACCGCTCTTATCGCGCGGGGACCAGATGACGTTGGCGCTGGGCAGTTTGACCTCAAGCTTGCCCTTGGGCCCCACCGCGCTGATCTCTTCCTGATCCTGCGAGCCTTCAGCGAACATACACAGGTCGAGCACCGCGCGCGCCCCGCCAGCAAAATCGACCAGCACAAACGCGTTATCGAGGATATCGGGCGTCTCGCCATCGTACCGTTCATCGAGGTGGTTCACATCCTGTCCGCCGCTGGCGAACACGCGCACCGGTTCATCCTGCAAGATATGGCGCATGAGGTCGAAGAAGTGGCAACACTTCTCGACCAATGTGCCCCCCGTGTTGCGATTGAAGCGGTTCCAGTCATCCACCTTGGTCAGGAAGGGGAATCGGTGCTCACGGATCGAGAGCATCGTGATCGGCCCGGCCTCTCCCGAATGCACGCGCTCGGTGAAGCGGGTGGCGGGTGGCATAAAGCGATACTCAAGGCCGACCCAAAAGAGAGACTCATAATCGCGGACCACGCGTTCAAGCGCGAGCGCGTCTTCAACGGTGGTGCACATGGGC
Source organism: Pseudomonadota bacterium (assembly GCA_039027455.1). Taxonomy (GTDB): domain Bacteria; phylum Pseudomonadota; class Alphaproteobacteria; order Sphingomonadales; family Sphingomonadaceae; genus Erythrobacter. The sequence goes on from JBCCKJ010000201.1 coordinate 743, forward strand.
TTTTCGAGTAAGACCGCGCATCCAGCCTTCATCACCGGCTTCACCACATCGAAATGGGTGAAATTGGGCGAGGCGATGATCACCGCGTCGGGATTGGCGCTCGCCAGCATGCCTTCGCTATCGTCAAAGACGGTGACGCTTTGTTCGAGCGCCTTCGCCTGTGCGAGCGCCTCGTCGCGCGATCCGGCCTCGGGGTCGGCAATTGCGACCAGTTCGGCACCCTCAACCAGGGCGATGTTGCGCATATGCTCCCGGCCCATCATGCCGCAGCCGATGATCGCGTAAGTGCGTGGTGAGCTCATGTCCGAAGGGCGCCCTTAGCCCCGTTTCCAAGCGGCAAAGCCTGCGGGCGGGATGACCGTCTTACCGATAACGGGCGCCCCTGAGCCGATCCCGGCGCTGTTCACCGCCGTGCCCGAGTAGTTGAAGGCGAAGACATGGCGATCTGTTCGGCGCAATCGCAGCCCTTGAGGCAGGTTGACCACAGCGACCTGCGCCTCGCGCGCCATGCGCGAGATGATCTGGTCGAGCAATCCGGCGTCAGGCCACGCAGCGAGATAGCGGCGGCGGTCCTTGCGATAGACCACCCCGCCGCGATCGGTCGCAAATTCGGGGTTCAGATCGGTCTCCACGTCTTCGCGCCAGCGCGATATGGACCAGCCTTCTGCCACTTCGGTCACTCCATCGCGCAGGCTTTCCACCCGCGTCACGGTGAGCGGAATGACGTCACGCAAAGCGCCGGGGGCCAGACCTTCGGGAATGGAGAAGTGATCGGTTTTGCTGCCCGTTCGCGGACCGATCAAGGCGGGCACTTTCAGAGAGGACAGGCGATCGACGAACCCCTCCGGCAGGATCGGCAGGCAGGGCACAAAAACCATCGCATAGCCCGAAAGGTCCGCGTCCGGCCCGACAATGTCGACATCGATGCCCTTGCGGCGCAGCGCGCTGTACCATTCGAAAGCAAGTTCGATGTAGCGGAAGCTCTCGCCCTGTGGCTGGATCTGGCACACCCACGCGGCCTCGTAGGAGAAAACCAGCGCGGCCTGTGCGCGCGCAAGAACGGCTGGGCCAAGCTTTTCTATCGCCTGCGCCGCTTGGCGCGCTTCGTGCGCTGCCTCGGCGTCTTCGCTGTTCGGGCGCAGCAGGCCGGCGTGCATTTGCTCTTGCGCGAAGGGCGCTTGCCTCCAGCGGAAATAGCTTACGAATTCCGCTCCGTGGGCGTAGGCTTCGAGCGTCCACAGCGCGACCATTCCGTCTAAAGGTGCGGGGTTAAAGCGCGCCCAATTTACCGGGCCGGGCTGTTGTTCCATTACGCCCCAGCGCCCGCCGCGCGTGGTCCCGCGATACAAATCGTGGTGGAACGCAGCAATGTCGGGATGGCCCTGACGCAGATAGGCGCGCTTGGTCGGCTCATCGAACCAGAACTGTTCCAGAAAGCCGAGCGGGTAGCTGTCCCACGTCGCGACATCCAGATTTTCGCCAACCCAGTGGTGATCGAACTCGGTGAAAAAGCCCATGAAATTATGCGTGATGTCCCGCCCCGGCGAGGCTCCGCGCAGAATATCCACCTGCTCGCGGTTAAAGCTGGCCACCCCGTCGGAGGCGAACCGGCGATAGTCGAGCCAGTGCGCGGGGTTCGCTTCGGTGACGGTGAGGTTGGGCGGATCAATCGCGTCGAAGCTGGAGTACTCCATGCTCCAGAACACGTTACCCCACGCCTTGTTCAGCGCTTCGACACTGCCGTACTTCTCCTGACACCAGACGCGAAAGCCCGCCGAGGCGCTGTCGGAAAAGCTCAGAACGGTGTCGTGGCAGCCATATTCGTTGTCGGTTTGCCAGCCGATTATGGCTTCGTGCTGGCCGTAGCGTTCGGCCAGCGCGGTTGTGATGCGGCGGCTTTCTTCTCGGTAGCCAAGGTGCGAGAAGCAATAGTGGCGGCGCGAGCCAAACCCGCGCTTTCGCCCGTGCCTGTCAATGGCGACCATATCTGGCATCTGGTCGACCAGCCATTTGGGCGGCGTGGCCGTCGGCGTGCACAGAATGATCTGAAGGCCTTCGCTGGCCAAAGTCTCAATCGCTCGATCGAGCCAGTCCCAGTTGAAGGTGCCTGCTTCCGGTTCAATCCGGCTCCACGCGAACTCGCCAACGCGCACGAGGCTGAGGCCCATTTCGCGCATGCGCCGCGCGTCTTCGGCCCACATCTCTTCGGGCCAGTGTTCGGGAAAATAGCAGCAGCCAAGCTTCATTAGGTGACCTTCTCAAGCGCGATCAGCCACGCCGTTTCGGGATGCGTGAGCGGGAGCGCAAGCCCTTGTGTCAAAAGCGCGCGGCCGGAAAGCGTAAAGCCCTCACGCCATTGCTGTGGATCGGCCAGATAGAGGGAGGCCTTGGCAGGCCATGGGCGCGGCAATTGGACGCGGTAGGTCGCTTCTGACTCAAGCCCTTGAAGGCGCACCGGCGCGGCGTCGAACAGCTTGGAGAACTGGGTCTGCGCGGCGAGCGCCAGCGCTTTGCCGCCATGGTGGACGATCAAGCCGTAGACGCCGGGATCGGGATGCTCCAAATGCCAGAGATCGCCGACGTGCAGGACGTCGCGCCATTGTTTGTACAGCTTGATGTGTGCCGAGAGGGTCTTGCGATCCTCCTCTGGCATTGCGCCGGGATCCGCCTCGACACCCATGTGGCCAAACATCGCGACCTTGGCGCGGAAATCCATAGTCAGCGCGCGGCCGGTGATCGGACTCGGCGAAGGGCCGACATGGTTGCCCAGCGCTTCGAGCGGCAGGAAGCGCAGGAATTCGCTTTGAATTCGAAGACGTTCGAACGGATCGCTGTTGTCGCTTGGCCAGAAGCGGTGCGCTCTTTCAAGCAGCGCGAAGTCCATCCGGCCGCCGCCTTCCGCGCACATTTCAATATCGACTTCGGGATGCGTGCTGCGGATGCGATCGAGCAAGGCGTACAAGCCTTGGACTTGGCCATAGCGGGCGCCAGCAGGGAAGAGATCGCGGTTATGATCCCATTTGAGGTAGGCGATGGGGTGTTCGCTCAACAGCGCATCGATCTGTCCGAACACTTCATTGCACACTTCCGACCGTGTCAGGTCGAGCACCAATTGGCCGCGCATGGTAGGCCTTTCGCCGCCGGGCGCATGGAGGCACCAATCGGGGTGCGCGCGGTAAAGGTCGCTGTCGGGCGAGACCATTTCGGGTTCGATCCACAGCCCGAAGTCCATGCCAGCCGCGTGTACATGCTCGATCAGCGGCCCAAGTCCGTCCGGGAATATATCCGGGCACACGCGCCAATCGCCCAAGCTGGTGGCGGTCGAGCGCCGTCCAGCGAACCAGCCATCGTCGAGCACAAACCTCTCCGCGCCCACCGCAGCGCCTGCGTCAGCGAGCGCCATCAAAGCGTCCTGCGAAAGGTTGATACCGAGCGCGTCCCACGAGTTTACATGGACCTTGCGGGGCAGGCTGGGGGCGCTTTTTACGAGGCGTTCGGCGCGGGCGTGCGCGTGCCAGTTTTGCGTTAGACCAGAGCTATTGTGCGCGATGGTAAGAAGCGCTTCGGGGGCCTCGAACACCGCGCCGGGTTCAAGCTGCACTTCTCCGGGTGAGAGCTGTGCGGACATCTGCAGGATGGCGCGACCGTCGCTGTTTCCGGGTTGGTCGGTGTCGATGCGGGTTTCGAAATCCCCGCTCCACGCGAGGTGAGCGCCCAGCGTCTCGCCTGTCGTGGGATCATCAAGGATAAGCCAATTCCCGCCAAAGCCGGGCTTGCCATGGCCGGAGGCGTGCTGGAATCCGTCCGAACCAAGCGCGCGGCGGCTCTTTTGCATTTCGTGCGTCCATCGGCCTGAAAACCACGTCACGTGCGTGAGGCGATGGGGAAGGGGGAGCGCGATCGAAGCCAGATGATCAAGCCAGAAGGTTTGCTCGCCCGTGTTGGCTATGGGAGACCGAGCGGCCAGAACATCACCCGCGAGAATTGACCAGACCTGCGTTAGCTCAAGGCCGAGCGTGGTGTCGCCAAAGTGCAGCGTAAGGTCGGTGTCGCTGGTTTCCCAAGAAGTCAGCTTGAAATCGGTCGCCGCGCGGCTTGGGCTCGCGTCTTCTACGGCGCTCAACGAGACCACTGGTATTCCCATCCATCCCGCTTTGGGTTCGGGCAAAAGGCCCGGCGTTGGTGGGGTGTCGGGCTGGCTTTCGTGACGTCCGCGACTTGAAGCGGCTGCTAGCTCACCGAGGTCATCGCCTTTGGGAAGGACCGGGCCAAGATACACGCAATCCGCCGCGCCGCCTTCTTCAAGCTCAAAGACCAATGTGGTCGTCGCGCTATCGAGGCGCACATAATCCCGCGCGGCGTTCAAAGCGGCTCTCTCCCGTTGCAGCCGTGGTTGACGATCGC
>JBCCKJ010000202.1:0-5135 GCA_039027455.1 Pseudomonadota bacterium
CACCGTCCCCGCTCTGGGGGAATCCGTCACCGAAGGCACGATCGGCGAATGGCTCAAGCAACCGGGCGAAGCGGTTGCCGTCGATGAACCGATTGCCTCGCTGGAGACCGATAAGGTCGCGGTCGACGTGCCCTCCCCCGTCGCGGGCGTGATGAGCGCGCACCAAGCCGAAGAAGGCGACACGGTGGAGGTCGGCGCAGTGATCGCGGTGATCGAAGAAGGCGCCACCGCAAGCGACAGCCCGGCTCCCGCCGCGACCAAGGCGGAAACGCCCGCACCGGCGGCCACGAAAGAGGCGCCGTCCGAGGATATCGCGGCGGCGGCCGCCACGCTTTCCCCCGCTGTGCGCCGCGCGGTTCTGGAGCACGGCGTCGATCCGTCGACGATCAAAGGCACCGGCAAAGATGGCCGCCTGACCAAGGAAGACGTGATCGCCGCAGCGAAGGCAAAGACTGATGCTCCCGCGCCCGCTCCGGCTCCCGCCGCCGCTCCGGCTCCAGTGGCGACTGGCGAGCGGCGCGAAGAGCGCGTCAAAATGACGCGTATGCGCCAAACCATCGCCAAACGCCTCAAAGGCGCGCAGGACAACGCCGCGCTGCTAACCACCTTCAACGATGTGGACATGTCCGCCGTAATCGAAGCGCGCACCAAGTACAAAGACCTCTTCGCCAAAAAGCACGACATTCGCTTGGGCTTTATGGGCTTCTTCGCGAAGGCCGCGTGCCTGGCGCTCAAGGATGTGCCCGCGGTCAACGCCTACATCGATGGCGATGAGATCGTGTACCACGACTATGTCGACATCTCAGTGGCGGTCTCGGCGCCCAACGGCCTTGTCGTCCCCGTAATCCGCGATTGCCAGGACAAGGGTTTTGCCCGGATCGAGAAAGACATCGCCGATTTCGGCAAGCGCGCCAAAGAAGGCACGCTGACCATGGCCGATATGACCGGCGGCACCTTCACCATCTCGAACGGTGGCGTGTTCGGATCGCTGATGTCGACCCCGATCATCAACCCGCCGCAGAGCGCCGTTCTGGGCCTCCACCGCATCGAAGATCGCCCTGTGGCGATCAACGGCCAGGTGGAAATCCGCCCGATGATGTATCTGGCGCTCAGCTACGACCACCGCCTGATCGACGGCCGCGAGGCCGTGACCGCGCTGAAAATCATCAAGGAAGCGATCGAAGATCCAACCCGGATGCTGATCGATTTGTAAGCAACACTGTTGCGCTCCTGCAAAAGCAGGAGCCTAGAGCGGAGAAGAACAACGAAATCTGGTTGGGTCTACATCCTTGCAAGCAAGCGAAACGGCACAATCCACCTCAGTGTCACGAGCGACCTTCGCCAGCGGATATGGCAGCACAAGCAAGGCGTAATTGAAGGCTTTTCAAAGAAGTATGGGTGCACAAGCCTTGTTTGGGTAGAACACTATCCCAACCTGCATGATGCACGCGCTCGCGAAGCGCAAATGAAGAAATGGAAACGGGCTTGGAAGCTCGAATTGATTGAAAAGGATAACCCGGACTGGCGTGATCTTTGGCCTGATATAAATCGGTGATCTCCTGCGAAAGCAGGAGTCCAGGCGACGAAGCACCGCCCTTGCTGGGTTCCTGCGTTCGCAGGAACGCACATATGGAGCGAAGAAATGGCTGACCATTCATACGACTACGACGTTCTCGTCATCGGCGCTGGCCCGGGCGGCTATGTGGCCGCCATCCGCGCGGCGCAATTGGGGCTGAAGACCGCGTGCGTCGAAAGCCGCGAGACCTTGGGTGGCACCTGCCTCAACGTGGGCTGCATTCCCTCCAAAGCGCTGCTGCACGGATCGGAGCTCTACGACCACGCCAATAACGGCCACATGGCCACGTGGGGTCTGGGCGGCGAAGTCACGCTCGATCTGGGGCGCATGATGGAAGAAAAGACCGCCGCGGTGGGCGATCTCACCAAGGGCGTCGAATTCCTGTTCAAGAAGAACAAGGTCACGTGGCTCAAGGGCCTCGGCTCCTTCGTTGACGCGCACACCGTGAAGGTAGGCAAGGAGACGGTCACGGCCAAAGACATCGTCATCGCCACCGGCTCTTCGGTGACCCCCCTGCCCGGCGTGGAAGTCGATAACGACAAAAAGCGCATTGTCGACAGCACCGGCGCGCTGGATCTGGAAGAAGTGCCGGAACATCTCGTCGTCATCGGCGGCGGGGTCATCGGGCTGGAGCTCGGCAGCGTCTGGCGTCGCCTCGGGGCGAAGGTCACCGTCATCGAATTCCTCGACCAGCTGCTCCCCGGCATGGACGGCGAAGTGCGCAAGGAAGCGGGCAAGATCTTCAAGAAGCAGGGCATGGAGTTGGTGCTCGGCCACAAGGTCACCGGCGCGAAAGCCACGGCCAAGGGTGTGAAGCTGACGGTCGAGAAATCGGCGGGCGGAGATGAGCAGACGATCGATGCGAGCCATGTGCTCGTTTCCATCGGGCGTCGTCCGAACACCGAAGGCCTCGAATTGGACCGCGCCGGGCTGCAGCTCGACAATCGCGGGCGAGTTGAGATCGATCACGACTTCAAAACCGCCGTCGAAGGCATCTGGGCCATCGGAGATGTCGTTACAGGCCCCATGCTCGCGCACAAGGCCGAAGATGAAGGCATTGCGGTCGCTGAAAACATCGCTGGCCTCACCGGCATCGTGAACCACGATGTCATCCCCAACGTCGTCTACACCGCGCCCGAAATCGCGGGCGTGGGCCTGACGCAGGAAGAGGCGATCGAGAAAGCGGGCGGCGACAAAAAGGCGATCAAGGTCGGCAAGTTCCCGATGATGGCCAACAGCCGCGCCAAGGCGAACCGCGACACAGACGGCTTCGTCAAAGTCATTGCAGACGCGGAAACCGACCGCGTGATCGGCGTGTGGATGGTCAACACGCTGGCTGGCACCATGATCGCGCAGGCCGCCCAAGCGATGGAATTCGGCGCGACCTCCGAAGATATCGCCTACACCTGTCACGCCCACCCAACCCACGCCGAAGCCTTCAAGGAAGCGGCGATGGCCGTGCAAGGCAAGCCGATCCATATGTGAGCCCCATGATGGGGAGCCGCTGATATGGCCCGTTCAGTTGCAGTCATTGGAGCGGGCCAGATTGGCTATGCGGCGGCGAAGGCCTTCCGATACGCGGGTTGGGACGTGCGCATGTTGGCGCGCAGCCAGCCCAATTGGCGTCTCGAAGGTGTGGAGTTTGCGCCGCACACTCTTGGCGATCTTCCCGCACCCGCCGCCGATGTGGTCGTCGATACGATCGCTTTCGACGAAGATGACGTCGCGCGGTTCGATCCCGCAGCTATCGGGCGCTACATCGCCATCTCCTCAGCCAGCGTGTATTGCGACGACCAAGGGCGCGGGTTCGAGACACCCGACCTTGGTTTTCCCGAGTTTGACGGGCCCATAGCCGAAGACCAAACTCGCCTGCCGCCTGGAGCGGACACCTATTCGGGCCGCAAGGTTCGGATGGAGGATAAGGCGCTGGCGCTGTTCGGCGAACGCGCGACAATCCTCCGGCCCTGCGCCATCTACGGTCCCTATAGTCGACAGCCCCGCGAGTGGTGGTTCGTAAAGCGCTTTCTGGATAGACGAACGCGCGTTCCCATCGCGTTCGGCGCAAACAGCGTGTTTCACACGACCTGCGTCGAGGCGATGGCTGGGCTCATCGTGGACGCCGCAGAGCGCGACTTGTCCGGCGCATTCAACATCGCCGATTACTACGCTCTGAGCGTGGGAGAAATCGGCCAAACAATTGCACGAGAAATGGACGCCAAATGCGAGATCGTGCCTTTCGATGGTCCACCGCAAGGCGCTTTGGGCCGCACGCCGTGGTCGCTGCCTAAGCGCTTCGAGGTCAGTTGCCGCAAAGCCTACGACGCAGGCTGGGACGGCCTCACGCTTTATCCTGGTACCACCAACGACGCGATCCGATGGCTTTGCGAGGTCAATCGATCCGACTGGCGCGCGGCTTTCCCGGTGCTGGCCAATTACGGCTACGACCTGTTCGATTACGAAGCCGAAGACCGCTTTTTCGCCTCGCTCTAACGCGCTAAGGCCCTCTCAAAGAGAGAGGAAAGCCATTCATGTCCTACCCGCAATTGACGGATAAACCCGGCCTGCTCGAAACAGCCACCGCTATTCGCAGCGGTAAACTGTCTGCCGCCGAGGCGGTCGATGCCGCGATTGTTCGTATTGAAAAGCTCGACACCGAAGTGAACGCGCTCGCTGTGCCCGATTTCGAGCGCGCGGCGGCCACCGCCAAGGCTATGGACCAAGCGGGCGTGGACGCGGACAAGCCTCTCTACGGGGTGCCGATGACGGTGAAAGAGAGCTTTGACGTCGAAGGCCTGCCCTCCTGCTGGGGCCACGAAGGCTTGGGCTACACCGCGCCGCGCGATTCCGAGCTGGTGCGACGGCTCAAAGCGGCGGGCGCGGTGATTTTGGGCAAGACCAACATTCCCGTCGATCTGTCGGACTGGCAAAGCTTCAACCCCGTCTATGGACGCACCACCAACCCGCACAACACGGGCCGTTCGCCCGGCGGATCCTCCGGCGGCAGCGCGGCGGCGGTGGCGAGCGGGATGGTCGCGGGCGAATACGGCACCGATATCGGCGGCTCGGTGCGCGTTCCGGCGCATTTTTGCGGCGTGTGGGGACACAAAACCACCTGGGGTCTCGTCTCCAAGAAAGGCCACGATCATCCGCTTATGGCGCGCCGTCCCGGCTTTGTCGCCGCGCACGATGGAGCGCTCTCCATTGCCGGGCCGCTCACCCGCAACGCCGAGGACTTGCGCCTGCTCACCCAACTCGGCGCGCAATACGCCTTGGAAGAGAGCCGCAAGCCGCTTTCGCAATGCCGACTTTTGGCGATCACCGAATATCCCGGCGCTCCGATCGATGCGAGCGTGGCCGAGCCGACCGAAGCGGCCATCGAAGCGCTTACAGCCGCCGGTGTCACGATAGACCGCTTTAGCGATCTTGTGCCCGATCTGGCCGATCAACAAGGCTGGTATATGCGCATGCTCAACACTGCGATGGCGCGCGGCGCGCCGGGACCGGGCGGCAAACGCGCGACTGCGACCGATTGGTTTGACATGCTCGACGCGCAGGCCGC
>JBCCKJ010000203.1:0-5108 GCA_039027455.1 Pseudomonadota bacterium
AGTTTTCTCATGCAATGCCCCAAACTTACTGGATACGAGAGGAGTGTCCCTTGGACTACCAATGCACATCCTTGCTCGGCGTTTCAACGCTGGTGCGGTGGCAGTTTTAGCTGAGCGCGCAACGCTTCGTAGTTCATCGATCCGGGGCGGTCTCGCCACAACGTGTCAAGCGTGCGCGCTTGCTGGAACATAAGGTCCATCAGCCGCTCATTGTGCGTCACCCCCGCAGCGTGAAACGGTTGGTGAAACTCAAGCGTGATACGACCGCCTTCGTGAAGTTGGAAGGTCGTCGGTATGACGGTTGAACCGGTGTCGAGAGCCAGTTGCGCAATACCGGGGCGGATGGGACGTAGGCGCGTGGCCACTTGTGTGCGAATCCCGCCAAAACCTTCAAAAGCGTCCATGAAGACGGCGACCGTCCCAGCTTGCCTGAGGACGTCATGCGCCTTGTGAATTTGCGCCACCCGAGCGGCTGGGATGGTTTGGCTCTGCGCTGAACCGCTAGCCCGCGCGAGGCCGCCCATACCGTAAAACTCGGCGCGGTCTTCCGGCAGATTGGCCACTGTGTTGAACGGTCTCTCGGTGAGCTCCGGAACGAATTTCAGCAGTCCGTTCAGATGGGAGTGGACGAGCCCAAGGATCACTCCGCGACCATCGGTTCGAGCTTGGGCGACGCGTTCAAGACCACTGACCGTTACGAAGCGCGCAAAGGTTTCGGGATTAGCGAGCGCGCGCTCGCGCCACACGATCCAGCTAGCGCAGCGCGCAAATTCACGGCGAAACGCGTCTTCATCGCTGGGTCTCAACTGCGCGACCAAGCTTTCAAGATCCGCGGCGTAGGGCCTCGAAAGCCTCTCAAGACCGCTGTGTGTGTTGAGGATACGGTCAAGCACGCGCGAGCCAGCCTTATAGGGAAGAACGGCTGCGCCAATTATAGGCCCTGTCACGCGCAAGCGGTGCGCAACGCGTTTTCTGAAACTTCGTGCTGACGGCGCTGGCTCTGGCGGTGGAATAGGCTCGGGCTGCTGCTCTGCATTTTTGGCACCGCCTTGGGCGAGGATATCGAGCAGGGTTGCAAGGGTGGGCTGCGCGTAAAATCGCTCGTCAAGCAGCGAGACGCCGCTCAGCTCTTCAATCTCCATCAGAAGGTGGGTCGCGCTCAGCGAATCTATCCCGAGCGCAAACAAGTCGTCGGCGTCGGCGATTTCGGAAACACCCGCTTCTTGAGCAAATCGCTCGGCGAGCCAGCCATGCAAGGCGGCGCGATCCTGAATGCCCGGAAAGCTTGCTTGCGCGCTGCGCGAAGCGGCCAAGCTCGACATTTCGTATTCAAATGTAATGGGCAGCTGGCCATCGCGGTAGAGCGCGCCCGCATCGCCACGGCGGATCTTGCCGCTGGTCGTGCGCGGCAGCGAATTGCGACGCACCAATGTGATCCTACGCGCGGTCAGGCCCAGCTTATCGTGCAAACGCCGGGAAAAAGCGGTGATGAAGCCGCTTGCGTCTCTTTCAGGATCAAACCGGGGGGCGACTTCCGCGATCAGTCCCACCGCCTCCTCTCCGCGATACTCACTGGCGATCGCGGCCACGCGGCCCTTGCGTATCAGCGGCGAACTATCCTCAGCCACATCTTCGATATCCTGGGCAAAGTGGTTGCGCCCCCGCACAATGATAACGTCTTTCATGCGGCCCGTGACGAACAGGTCGCCGCCATGCACAAAACCCAGATCGCCGGATCGCACATAGCTTTTGCCGGAGTTGTCGTTGGGGAGTGTCTGTCCGAAGGTCGCGGCGGTCTCTTGAGGTTGGCGCCAATATCCGCGCGCGACATGCGAGCCTGTAATCCAGATCTCGCCAACACGGTCCTCGCCGCACGGCCGCCCCGTTTGCGGGTCCACAATGGCAACCTCACAGTCGAGATGGCCGCTCCCGCAGCTGACGGTCCTCTTTGCATCGACGCCTTTAGCCAGAACGACGTGCCCCTTGGTCAATTCCTCGCGGTTCACATCCAAAAACCGTGGTCGATCGCGCTTTGCGTGGCTGACCATTACCGTGCATTCCGCCAAACCATAGTGAGGCACGACGCAGCCATCCGGCAGTCCAAAAGCGGCGAAAATCCGTTCAAACTCGGCCAGGCCATCCCATGCGACGGGTTCCGACGAGTTGACGATCAGCCGCAAGGAAGAAAGGTCGATGTCGCCGGGTTTTAGGGTGTGCGCCAAACGACAGCACAGGCCCAAGGCGAAGTGCGGAACCGTCGTGTTGGTGGCCCGAGTTTGCGATATCAACCGCAGCCAGCTTAGCGGGCGCCGGACGAAGGCTTCAGGCGAAAGCACGTGCAGCGGCGATTGCGTGTGCATACCGGCGTAGAAATTGCCGACCAGACCCATGTCGTGAAAATGCGGGACCCAGCTCACGATGATCTCGCCGCCCATCTGATGGCCTTCCGTCATCATCTTTACGTTGGCGATGAGATTGCCGTGGGTAACGGCCACGCCTTTTGGCTCTCCAACCGAACCGGACGTGTATTGTATGAACGCAAGATCGTCAGCCGTGGAGGGGTGAGCCGGCACGGCGGCCTCGACGCTTTGCGCGCTTAGGTCCTTGAAAGAGACAATTGGCACTGATCGATCAAGGTTTGATGTCAGATCGGTGAGCGTCTGCGCAGCGTCGCCCTCGGTAATCACGCCGATGCATCCGCTTTGGGCGATGACGCTTTCAAGCCGCTCGCGCTCTCCTCTTTCGCCCGGCATGGGAACGGGAATGGGGACGCAACCGGCGTGGTGGCACGCCAATTGGGTCAGATAGAAATCCAGCCCCGGTCCAAAAACGAGCAATAATGGATCGCCCGGCGCAAACCGCTGGGTGAGCGCCGATCCAAGTGAGACCGTTTCGTCCCACAAACGTCGCCAGGTGATTGTTACGGGGTCGGCCGAACTGTTTGCGTAGAACGCCAGCGCTGTCTCGTCGGGCTTGGACTCCGAAGCCGCTTGGATGGTCTCCAAAATCATCTCAAGATTGGACCGTCCCTAAAGCAAAGGGTGATAGGGGAACGGATCGATGTGGCTTTGGACCGTGCCGGGGTAATTCCTGAACGGGGGGCACCAATCCGTTCTCCCACCAAGAAGAGCGGTTGGCGTTGTTCGGCTATGATGCGTCTTGGGAAGCGACAATAGCGTCAACCGTATCGATGCCGCCCGCTTGGGTGATGTCGCGCACGCTGAAGTCATGAATGGACGGTGTGGTCCAAGGCTTCTTGTCGGCCGATTTTTCGGTTTTGGTTTCGGTCATGTCACTTTCCCATCCGCCCAAGTTTAGAGTTTGCCCGAAGATGATGCAATGGCGCGGCGCCAATTCAGCCGGTCGGTGCATAACTCTGTGGGAGCGGGATCGAGGCAGAGTGAAGTCGTGGGTATGCGCCCTTTGCGCAACTGGATTTTCACCGGTTCGAACCCGCCTCTCGAAGGGCAAACGCGGCCACACTCGCCGCAAGCGGCACGCTGACCGAGCCATCGACTTCTGGCCCGTGATCACACTCTCCCCCGTCCGCAACCAGTCCATCGATCAGGTCGATGATCTTTTCAGTGTCGAGCACGCCCTTAAGGCTCGAGAGGTCAGCGGCCGTTTCCACATCCTTGCGAACGCGCGTCAGGTCGGGCTGCATTCGCTCACGCCAATCAGCTGACTGCCGACCTGCACCAAACGATTGCTGCGCGATGGCATCGGGCACTCTTCCTGTCAGCAGTCGTTCCATCAGGTAGCGCCGCCTCCCATCCCGCCGGAACTGGGTTTCCGGCACGCCAAAGCGCCATTCGATCAGACGCCGGTCGAAATAGGGGTCGCGCAATTCGAATCCGTAAAGCGCTGGCATCGCAGCAAGCAGGTTGGCTGAGGCTGGGCCCGCATACCGTTCCATGAACGTCATTTGCTGCTTGCTCTCCTCTTTGCCGAGATTGGTGCCGAAGGCGAAACCAGCCTTATCAATGGCGTCAAACATCGCGCTGCGCGCCATGGCTGACCGCGTCGCAACGCTGCGCCGGGATATAAAGTCTTCGACCCCGAAAGTTGATCCCTTCGCACGGCGCAACGCCGAAACAAGAGAGGAAGGTAGCGCATGGATGAGAAGGCGCTTCCAGTGGTGCGCGGGGTTTGGGTAATGCCCGATCTCTCTAAACAGCCGCACCCATTGGCCAGCCTTGAACAGCGAGTGGAGCAAACCTCCACCTGAATACGAGAGGGTCATATTCCCATTCGTGCCTTCCAGCAGAACTCTCACGCCATCATCGCGAGCGCGCTCGCCTGTTGCCGCTAAAAGCGCCAAATTCAGGCCGTTGCGCGCCACGCTTTCGCTCGCCAGAAGCATCGCATCAAGCCCGTGGTAAACACCAGGGCCTTCGCGTCCTATGAGGCGTGCTTCTATGTTTGGATACATTTCCGCCATGGCGGCGGCGGCGGGGCCTTCGTCGAAACAACTGCCTGGCGGTGGTTCTTTCGTGAAACCATCCTTGGGCACCCAGGTGTACGTGAAGAGAGGACGGTCGCTCGCCCCCAGAGTGTGCGCCGCGATCGATGCCGAAAGCGTCGAATCCATCCCGGCGCTGAGCAGTGATCCGACCGGCCCGGGAGAACGCAGACACGCGCCAACGGCTGTCTCGATCAGATGCTGCGCGTGATCAGCGTATTCTTGGTCGCGCGAGTATCGAATGGGCTGCGCATGATCGCGCAGAGAGTAATATCTGCGCGATCGTTCTTTTTTTGGAGAAACCGTCTTCACGCTCGCCGGCGCTATGCACTCGATCCCGCGAAAGAAACTGCGCGTCGGATGCGCGTCGACTTGCGCCAAGACATAGGTCAAGCGCTCTCGGTCCAATTCCCGAGGGGTGTCGCCCAGCGCGTGGATACCTTTGGGCAAAGAGGCCGCAACCAAGCGATCGTCGGTTAGGTTGTAATGCAGCGGGCGACGTCCAAACTGGTCCCGCAGCATGGTCACTTCGCGCGCGGGCCGGTTCCAGATGATTGCGGCGAACTCTCCCACCCAGCGGTTTAGCCCGTCTTCGCCAAACCTCTGCCATGCGGCAAAGGCGAGAGCGGCGTCGCTCATGCGCACG
>JBCCKJ010000204.1:0-5066 GCA_039027455.1 Pseudomonadota bacterium
GCCAATTTCATCAAGACCTCGCTCCACGCCTTCACGGCTACTTTGGCGGTCGAGAACGAGCGGATGGTGCACGATGTGCCGGTCAACCAGATCAACCTCACGCGCCGGGTCAAATCCGAAGAGCCGCGCGATGAGGAGGAGCATCAGGAAGAGCTGAAGCGCTTCACGCGTGCCGTCCTGCTAGTGGGCGCGCCGCTGCCCGACGCGCAGGATTCGCGGTACCGTTCGAGGATCTATCGCGGCACGTCGATGACGGTGTAGGGTTGTTCGCGGGTCGGGCTCAGCGCCAGCCCACGATCCACGCCCAGCGCGTGAAGCTCATCGGGCCTTCTAACTGGGGACCCGTGGGAGCTCTTAGGCGTCGCTAAACCTTGCATAATAGTAATGCCATAAAGCCGCTATCGGCAGGTAGCAGACCAATGGCACCAAGACTGCAACATAGCTTGGCTGGCTTTGCTCTAAGTATCGGTAAAACAGAAAGAATGGGATCAGAGACGCATAGCCTGCAAGATCAACAACTAGTCGTTTTCGGTTAGGCGTCATGTCCGATCTCCATGTTCATAATAGCTGAAGTCGGTTGCTGAGAACTTAAGAGCGAATGTGCACTGTCGGCCCATTGCAGACTGAACCGAGCGTTAGGTTTGGCCGTTCCTCCAAAACTCGTTCGACATTCAGCGCCAGCCCACGATCCATGCCCAGCGCGTAAAGCTCATCGGGCCTTCGAGCTCGGCCGCCGTCATAATCGGGAAGAAGAAAGCGAACAGAGCGACGCTGCCCAGCGGAACCGCGTAGCTGATCCAGCGAAAGCGCCGGGTGCGATGCAGGTCGCCCAGCGCCAGCGCCAGCGCCGCCAGCAGAAAGCAGCTGGGCATCATATAGTGGTAGTAAAACTGCACGGGCTTGGGCGCGATGAGCCAGAAGCCGATCGCGCTTGCGTAGCCGACAACCACGGCGAGCCGTGCCCAATCGCTGCGATAGAGACCAATCCACAGGCACCACAGCAGAGCGGGTAGGCCAGCCAGCATGGTCAGCGGATTGCCGATCAACAACACGCCGCGCTGCGCGTTGTCGGTGAATTCGTAAAGATACCAGATGCCGCGTGTGTTGGTGACCCATTGCGGCCACGCGCTCTGATAGTTGTGTGGAGTCATCACTGAGCCTTGAAGCTCCAGCATGCGCTCTTGCAGGCCGATAAAGCCCAATTCGGCGAGGGGGGAGGGGCGCAAGGGCACGCTCAGCCAATAGCCGGGTGCAAAGGTCGCCGCATAGACCAGCAGCGGCACCAGCCCCAACCACACAAACGCTTCGGCCAAGCTTACGCCAGGCACGGGGATCCCGCGACGGCTGAAGATCAGTCGGCGCCGTCCGGCGGAGAGGCGCGCCGCAAAGAAAGTGAGGCCGGGCACCATGGCGATAGGCACTGCGTTCCATTTCGCGCCCATGGCGCAGCCGAGCGCCACTCCCGTGATGGCTAATCGCCAACGACCGGTTTCGGGTTCGCGCATAGCGGCGGCGAACTGCCAGCCTGCCAGCGCCAGAAACGCGATCATAAAGATATCGAGCATCGCGATGCGCGCATGCACGAACAGGTGGAACCCAGTTGCCAGCAAGACGCCGAACACGATTGTCGCAAAGCGTTCCTCGCTGGCGTGCCACAGCGCGCGCATGCTGGCGCCGACCGCGAAAATGCCCGCAATGAGCGGGGCAATGCGCCATCCCAAGGGATTGTCGCCGAAGAGATAGATTCCCAGCACGATCAGTTGCTTACCCAGTAGAGGGTGCTCTACATTACGGTATTGCGCCCCGCCGCTTTGCCCGATCTGCAGAAATTCGCGCGCGGCGGGCACGTAGTGCACCTCGTCGAAGAAGGGAGTTGTCGGCAGCGTCAGGCGGATGGTGGCCAAGGCGGCGAAAAGCGCGGGGATGGCAAGACACCAAGCCCATGGATCAATTGGCGTTTCGCGCGGCTCATGTGGCGGCACTGTGTCGGCGTTGAGTGCACTGGGTGGAGAGGTCGCCATAGCGCCTGAGCGCTTAGAAAAGCGCTCAGGCGCGGGCAAGAGCCTAAAGGCAAGCGTCCGGGGTGAACACAGCCTTTCAGGCGCTCTAAGTTGGTTAGAGGCCGGAAATCCGCCGCGCTTCGGCGGGCATCAACCAGACACCGGTTTCGTCAAACCAGTCTTGGATAAAATCATAGAGACCAGCGGTCTGATTTTGGCGGCCGTTGGCGTCGTTCGCTTTTGGCTCTTTCTCAAACAGTTTCTTCGGCTCATCAATCGGCGATCGATTGCATGTGATGCAGCGTCCACCGCTCACTTCGTCTATTTCGCTGACAGCCAATTCAATCACGACAGTTCTCCTTCGTTTGGTGTGGAGAAACAAGAAGCTGCGGTTGACATCTCAACGAGTCAATTAGTGCAGAAGTACTAGCCTTAAGCTTGGGCGATCTAGTTGCATTACATTTTCTGTCTTAATTGGTTTCGCTTCATTGATCGCTTTTAGTCTCCAACCAGAACAGGCGCGCGCACATGGCGAGCAGGCCAATGCTGGCGGTCGTGCCCACCAGCAACGCCCAGGGGATCACGTTCATGCCCACCGCCCTTGCGCGGGGCAGGATGAAGAAGAAGGCAAGCAGCGTCGCCATCACGAGATCCCACCACACTTGAAGTCCGGTGAGATTGGCGCTGTGATTGGTGAAGAACATCACCACGCCTTCCTGCGCGATCTGAACCAATGTGTAGGCGAAGAACACCGCGCCGATGAACGCGGCCACAGCCCAGTTGCCGATTGTTGGTTTGGCGATCAGTATGTAAATGCCGGCCAGAGTGGTGGCTCCGAAAACGAGGAAGAAGAGAATTTGCAGAGCGTCCATCGTTCGATCTCCCATTAGTATGTAGCGGTCGCTACACGAGCCTTTAACCTAATGTAGCAAGTGCTACAAGAGCTTTATGTCCGAACCTCAAACCAAGACAAAAATGTCGAAAGAGACCTTGCTTCCGCTCCTCGCGGCGCATGTGATCGAGCATGGGTTGGGTGGGGCGAGCCTTAGGCCTTTGGCCAAGGCGGCGGGCACGAGCGATCGGATGCTGATCTACCACTTCGGCGACAAGGAAACGCTGGTGCGCGATCTGCTCGAATACATTTCGGGCGTGTATTCGGCGGCGCTGGATATGGCGATCGGATCGGATCGGGTTACCACGCGGCAGGAGTGCTTCGCCCGTATTCTCGCGCTTGGTCGCGGACCGCAGATGCAGCCCTTCATGACGCTCTGGTGGGAAATTGTGGCGGGTTCGGCGCGGGGACTTCCGGGCTATAAGGACGCGGCCGAAGCGATGATGGCCAAGCAGCTTATCTGGCTTGAGAACCAAATGCCCAAGGATGATCCTGATCCGGCGGGCGGCGCGCAATACATGATGACCCTTTTGGAAGGGACTTTGATGCTTGGCACTGTGGGCCACGCTCGCATGGCACGCGAAGGGCTGCTTGCGAGCGGCCTTGCCGACCCTGCTGAGGGCGACTAAGCGCAGCGCGCCAAGGACAGAATCATGAAAAAGACCACCGGAATGGATCGCGCCACGAGCGCCAGTTGGAGACCCGCAACCCGCGCGGTGCGCAGCGGAACGTGGCGGTCGGACCATGGCGAGACATCCGAGGCGATGTATCTCACGTCGGGCTACACCTATGACGACGCGCAGACCGTGGCGGATCGGTTCGCGGGCGACGCGGCGGGGATGACCTATTCGCGCCTGCAAAACCCCACAGTGGCCATGTTGGAGGAGCGCATCGCGAGCCTGGAAGGCGCGCCTGCCTGCCGCGCGCAAACGTCGGGTATGGCGGCGATGACGGCTTCCCTTCTGTGCCAGCTTTCGGCTGGGGACCACTGCGTCGCCGCGCGCGCTGCGTTCGGATCGTGCCGCTGGCTCGTCGATCAGCTGCTGCCGCGCTTTGGTATTGAAACCACGGTGATCGACAGCGCAGACAACGCCGCGTGGGAAGCCGCCATCCGGCCCAACACCAGGGTGTTTTTCTTTGAGACGCCGGCGAACCCCACGCTCGATATTGTCGATCTGGAATTCGTCTGCGCGCTGGCCAAAACGCACGGCATCACCACGGTGGTCGACAACGCGTTCGCCGGGCCGACCTTGCAGCGCCCGATGGACTTCGGCGCGGATGTCGTCGCCTACAGCGCGACCAAGATCATGGATGGGCAGGGCCGCGTGCTGGCGGGAGCGATCTGCGCCTCGGAAGAGTGGATCACCGAAGTCTTGATGCCGTTTCAGCGCAACACGGGGCCAACGCTGTCCGCGTTCAACGCGTGGGTGGTGATGAAGGGCCTTGAAACGCTGGACCTGCGCGCGCGTCGCCACAGCGAGAACGCCGTCGCCTTGGGCGAGTTTCTGGAGCCGCGCGTGAGCGCAGCGGATGGGCGTATGCTGCACCCCGGCCTTGCGAGCCATCCGCGCCACGAAATGGCGGTCAAGCAAATGGACGCGACCGGCCCGATCTTTGCGATCGACGTCGGCACGCGCGCCAAGGCGTTCGCGCTGCTCGACGCGCTGCAACTGATCGATATTTCGAACAATATAGGCGACGCGAAAAGCCTGATGTGCCACCCGGCCTCGACCACGCACGCCAATCTGGGCGAGGAAGCGCGCGCCGAAATGGGAGTGACCGAAGGCCTGCTGCGCATCAATGTCGGGCTGGAGGATATAGCGGACCTGACCGAGGATATGGACCAGGCGCTCGCCGCCGCGGGGATTTGATCCAGAAAGGTGCAAGGCACCGTATTTTGTCCGGAACTCAAGAGAGATCAAGATGACCGACCAACCGAGCGTGGGCGCTTTCGTTATAGTTCCGTGCAACGATTTGCAGGCGGCTCTGAAATTCTGGGAGCGATTGGGCTTCACACGCGTCGGCGGGGCTGGTGAATATCTTCTGATCGCCGGATGGGGCTGCGAGGTGCACCTCACCCAAGCCGGGGACGAACCCTGGCGCGTGAAGGAAGACAGCAATCCCTTCGGCATCTTCCTAAGAACTCCTCACGTGGACGAGATTGCAGCGCTGGC
>JBCCKJ010000205.1:0-5012 GCA_039027455.1 Pseudomonadota bacterium
CCCCCCCCTCCAATTCTACCGTCGTTACCCCTTGCACCCACCCACTCAAACACACGATATCTACAGTTGACGTCAGCACCCTTCCAACCGACGCCTTCGGCAATTTTCTCCCAACGAACCACTGCTAGGTCCTAAGCCGTCCCAACTTGTCAACCCCAAGTCTCTTCCCAATTGAGTACTTCCGTCATGGACGTCGCCTCGATTTTGCTCAACGCCCAATCCCCCGACCAGAGCGTTCGTACAAACGCAGAGAATGTCCTCAAAGAGGCGGAGCAGAAAAATTTTGGCAGCTATCTCGTCACACTCGCAGACCATCTTTCGGGAAACCAAAACAACCCGGAATCACGCCGCCTGCATCAATTGCGCGCCGAGCGCGCCGTCAATAGCGCGGTGATCGAAACTGCCTGTCACGCTCATAACGGTCGCAAGGGTGATCTCATCATCAATCACCACGGCCCGCTTTTCGCCGGCACCGACGGCAAGGATCATGCCCTGTGGAGGGTTCACCACCGCGCTGAATTCCTTGATGCCAAACATCCCAAGGTTGGAGAGCGAGGCAGTGCCGCCTTGGTATTCGTGAGGCTGCAGTTTGCCATCGCGCGCCTTTTGCGCGAGCTCGCCCATCTCGGAACTCACCGCCGCGAGACTTTTGCCGCCCGCATCGCGGATCACCGGGGTAATAAGGCCCGCCGGTCCGGCCACCGCCACGCTGATATCCTCGCGACTGAACTGCAAAAGCGTATCCTCGCGGTAGCTCACATTGCAGGCAGGAACACGCTGCAACGCCCGAGCAAGCGCCTTGATCAGGAGATCGTTGACCGAGAGCTTGATGCCGTCTGCGACAAGCGAAGCGTTCAATTGTTGGCGCAGGTCCAAAAGCGGATCGAGCCGAACATCGGCCGTGAGGTAGAAATGAGGGATCGTCTGCTTGGCTTCGGTGAGACGACGGGCGATCACCTTGCGCACATTGGTCAGCTTTTGGGTTTCGAACGGCGCTTCGAACTCCATGTCAGCTGCCTCGGTGGGTGAGGGGCTAGGTGAGGCGGGCGGAACGGGCGGTGATGTTTCGGTCGGCTTTGGCGGCACGATCGGGTCCGGGTTCGCCGCCGGATCGAACGCCTCGACATCCGCTTTAACAATCCGGCCTTTGGGTCCGCTGCCCTGGATCGTAGCGAGATCAATCCCTTTCTCCTCCGCCAAGCGCCTCGCGACCGGAGAGGCGGCAACCGCGCTTGTGGCGGAGTCCGGCGCGCTGACTCCCTCGCTTGGGGGAGGGGGAGGTGCGGGTTGAGGTGCCGATGGCGCGTCACCACCCTGCCCCGACGCCTCGACAGCCTCGGTGACATCGCCCTTTGTGATCTTGCCCGCTGGCCCCGTCCCTCTGATCGAGCCGAGATCCAGCCCATGCTCCTCGGCCAATCGGCGCGCTGATGGACTTGCCGCTGGTGTATCCAATTTCGTCGACATCGCGGGCGTCCCTCTTCGTCTGGCCATAATGCGCCGGACCCAAGCGGCGCGCTCAAAACCCACAAACCGCAGATTCAGAGGATCGGAAACTGCCCAAAATGGGGGGAGCTGTTAAAGTCGTGGGTCCAACAGCGGGGCCTAGCGCATTTGAGAGTGCGCCCCGCCCGCGCATCAGGCGTAGACTCAAAATGCCTTATATTTGTGGAGAGAACGGCGATGATCCTGCATTCCAGCCTCGGCCCCAACCCGCGCCTTGTCCGCATGTTTCTGGCCGAAAAGGGATTAGTGGAAGGCCGAGATTTTCAGCGAAAACACTACGACATTATCACGGGCGAGAACCGCCAGGATGAAAGCTACGCAGCGAAAAATCCGCTCGGAACCATGCCGACCTTGGAGCTTGATGACGGCACGTGCCTGACGGAAAGCTGGCCGATTTGCGAGTATCTCGAAGAGCATTTTCCGGATCCCAATCTGATTGGAATGAGCGGCAAGGAGCGTGCCGAAGTGCGCAAATGGTGTCGGCTTATCGATCAGGAGATCGTCGTGCCGATGACGATGGGTTTTCGGGCGACAGGTGGCCGCCCGATGTTCGAACCCCGGCTGCGCGTGCTGAGCGAAGCGGCGGGCGCTGAAATGATGGACTACGCCAACGCGCAATGGCTGTGGCTTGATAGCGCGCTGGGCGACAAGCCGCATATCGCCGCGGGTCGCATGACACTGGCCTGTCTGATGGTCTACTGCTTTGCGAATTTCGGCTTCACCGTCGGGTGGCAATTGCCCGACGGCGCGGACAATATCGCGCGCTTTCTTAACGCGCATAAGGACCGCCCAAGCGCTGAAATCTGGACCCAGAGCGAGTAATGCCAGACCTGTCGGGAAAAGTGGCCATTGTCAGTGGCTGCGCGTCCGGCATCGGGGCGGCCACCGTGCGGCGCCTGCGAGCGGACGGCGCGGAAGTGCTCGGCACCGATGTGAACGCGAAAGAGGGGGCCGACCTGTGCGAGGAAGCCGACGCTCGCTTTTCGATGCACGATGTGGCCGACACGGCAACGTGGTCCGATGTGGTGGCGCAAGCGATGGACGCTTGGGGACGACTCGATATCCTCGTGAACAACGCAGGCGTCGTTAGCCAGGCTTCCATCGAAGACGTCACCGACGAGCTTTGGGACCGGACCTATGATATCAATATCAAGGGAACCATGGCCGGTTGCCGTGCGGCAATAGCGGCGATGAAGCTTAATCCTGGCGGCGCATCGGGCTCGCTGATCAATGTCGCCTCAACCAGCGCTATGGCCGCGCTTCCGGGCGATGTGGCCTATTGTTCAAGCAAAGGCGCGGTCCGCGTGTTGACCCAATCGATCGCGGCGCACTGCGCCAAAGCCGGCTACGCGATCCGCTGCAACACCGTGGTGCCGGGTGCCACCGAAACCGGCATCCTCAACAAAGCCGAAGACGCCATGCCCGGGCTCAAAGCCGCGGTCGCTGCGACCTCGCCGATGAACCGGCTCGCCGATCCAGCCGAGACAGCCGCCGCGATTGCCTTTCTCGCCTCGGACGAATGCCCCTATATGACCGGCGCGGAAATGCTGGTCGACGGGGCCATGATGGCCGTGCACCCCGGCTTCTAGGCGCTCTCTATTCTCTCAAGATACCCGGATGGCTGCATTTGACTGGCCGTCCACGCGAATATCGCCATCGCGAGCGCACCCGAAACCAGGCACACAGTAAAGACCGAAATCGTCAGGGAAACCGCGCCAAGCGATGGCTCAAGCCAGTCGCTCAGCACACCAATAACAGCAAGGCCCAGAGCCTGTCCGACCAAGTTGTTGCAGAACAACGCTATCGCCACCGCGAAGCCACGCTGGTTGGGTTCAACGGCGGCCTGAATCCCTGACAGGATCGGCGCCTGACTGGCGACGTATATTGCGTAGGACAGCGCGAAGAGGATCAGAAAGGGCCAGAAGGCGCTGGAAGCGAGGCTCATCCCGAGCGGCACAAGGCAGCCCAAACTCACCATCCCGGGCATCCAGGCGCGCCAGCGTTCATCGCGCCGGGTCAGCCACTGCGCGACATATCCGCCCAGAATAGGGCCAGGTATCCCGCCGACAAAAAAGGCAAGGCCGAGATAAAGACCGACTTCCCCGCTGGAGATCCCGAAGTTTCGGATCATCACAGCCGCCATCCAGAAGGCGAGCGCGTAGCCGATCATGATCTGGACCGCCCATCCAATCGCGAGGCCCATGAAGACCCGATTGCGCGTCAGCTCCCGCGTTGTCTCGATGAGCGGACGCTGCTTGATCGAGGCATAAACGGGCGCGTATCGCCCTCGCTTCGGCTCACCCATAGTGAGCCAGACCAGCCCTCCGATCAGCATACCCGGCGCCCCCATGAGGACGAACGCCCACCGCCAGCCAAACAGCTCATTGAGTTGCCCGCCGACCAGAAGTCCGCCGGCGGTGCCCATGCTGGCACCAATCGTCAAAAAGCCCATAGCCTTGGCCAGTTCTTCGCGGCGGAAGTAATCGGCAACAAGGCTTTGGGAGGCGGGGCCCGAACACCCTTCGCCAACGCCCACCCCCGTGCGCGCCAAAAACAAGGACCAGAAACCCGTCGCCAACCCGCACAGCGCGGTCATCGCGCTCCAGAAGGTGATCGCTCCAGCCACAATCGTGCGTCGCACCGATCGATCAGCCAACCGAGCTGCCGGAAAGCCGACAATCACATAGGTGGCGGCGAACGCCAGCCCTCCGAGAAGGCCGATCTCGCCATCCGAAAACGCAAATTCAGCTTTGATGTCTTCGAGCAGGATCGCGAAAACCAGGCGGTCGGCAATGGAGAACATGCTGACGAGCGTAAGCAACGCCAGCACATACCACCGATACCAGTTCTGCTCAGCCTCGGGCGGCTTATGGGCGTCGGAGTTAGTGATGGGGACGCGCGTCGAGGCCGTTGTCCACCGGGATTGTGATCCCGTTGAGAAAACGAGCGTCATCTGAAGCAAGGAACAGGACGCATCCTGCAATATCCTGCGGCGCGCCAAGAGCGTCTGCCGGTAGCGGGCCGTCTGGTATCGCCATAGGCTGCTGATCACTGCGGCCTGACACCTCCATCACCATAGGCGTCTCAATGCCTCCCGGTGCAAGTGCGTTGCAGCGAATACCGTATCCTTCGTCTTGGCAGTGCACCGCGATCGAACGGGTCATAGCCGCGATGGCGCCTTTGGCGGCCGTGTAAGCGGGGATCGCCGCATACCCCATCAGCGCCGCCGTAGAGGCCATATTGATGATCGAGGCCCCAGCGTGGCCAGATGGCGCTCCGACCGCCTTATGCCGGTGCTTCATCAAGGGCAGCGCGTATTTGCAGCCAAGAAACGTGCCGACAACATGGACATCCAACTGCAGACGAAAATTGTCCGAAGGGCATTCTTCGACATTCTCGAAGATCACGACCCCGGCGTTGTTCACGAGAATGTCGAGCCCGCCGTGACGCGCCTCGACCGCAGTTGGATGTCCATGTTGTCGGCACGTTTCTTGGCTGCAAATACG
>JBCCKJ010000206.1:0-5000 GCA_039027455.1 Pseudomonadota bacterium
CCCAGTCCGGCCAAAGCGGGCACGATGATAACCTCGCCGCTGGAGGGGATAGACCGAGCAAGCTCTTCGGTTTGGCTGGCGACCTCGACAATACCCAGCGAATCGCGCAGCCATTGGACGAGGCTGCCCGCCACGAAGACCGAACCTTCAATGGCGTAAGTGCGCTCGCCGTTTAATTGCGTCAGAACCGTTCCCAGCAACCTGTTATCTGACTGGGGAGGGATCGCTCCCTGATTGGTGAGCACGAAAGCGCCTGTGCCATAGGTCGCCTTGGTCTGGCCTGGGGAGAGGCAAGCCTGTCCGATCGTGGCCGCCTGCTGGTCACCCGCCAGGCCCGTAATAGGTATCGCCCGCCCAAACAGCGCTGCGTCTGTCTCGGCAAGCGCACCCGACATATCGGTGACATTGGGCAAGGCTGATTGTGGAACACCGAAGAGTCCACACAAACCCTCATCAAACTGGGCGTCCGTAAGGCCCATCAAGAGCGTACGGCTGGCGTTGCTGGCGTCAGTGATATGCTTTTCGCCGGCGGTCAGCTTGAAGACGAGCCAGCTTTCAACCGTCCCAAAGGCGAGTGTGCCAGCCTGCTCAGCCGCTTTCACTTCGGCTACGTTGTCGAGCATCCAGCGCATCTTGGTCCCGGAAAAATAGGGATCGAGAAGCAGACCCGTTTGGGCCTGCACCTCCGGCTCATGCCCCGCCTCGCGAAGCTGCGCGCACAAAGGCTCCGTGCGGCGATCCTGCCATACGATGGCTCGGGTCAGCGGCTCGCCGGTGGACGTGTCCCACGCCACTACCGTCTCGCGTTGGTTCGTGATCCCAATCCCGGCGATCATCGCGGCGCCGCCGGCTTTGGGAATGACTTCGAGCGCGCATTCGTATGTCTTTTCCCAGATCTCGCGCGCGTCGTGTTCCACCCAACCGGCTTGCGGGTAGTGCTGCGTGATCTCCTTTTGCGCGCTGGCGACCAGCACGCCGTCGCTCGCAAACAGCATCGCGCGCGTGGATGTGGTTCCTTCGTCCAGCACAAGGATGTAGTCAGCCATAGTGTGTCACTCTCCCGTTTGACGTGACTTCTGCCATCACCTCTCCCATATGCAAGCCTATGGCAGGACTACCCCCCAAACCTTGGCCCACGGGGGCCGCGGAACAGCTCGAGACGTTGGTGGCGCGCGTGCTCGCGCCTAATCCTTCGCCTTACACCTACACGGGCACACAGACCTATGTCGTGGGCGAGAATGACGGCCCCAATTGCGCGGTGATTGATCCAGGACCGAACGACCCAGCGCATATCGACGCTATTATCGCTGCGGTCGGCGCGCGCTCCGTCTCTGCAATCATGTGCACGCACACGCACCGCGATCACTCGCCCGCCGCCGCGCCTTTGGCTGAGCGGACCGGCGCGCCTATTATCGGCTGCGCGCCGCTGACGCTCAAGGTTGACGGCCCGCGTTCGGACGAAGCGTTTGACGATACGTATGAACCCGATCGGGTGCTCGAAGATGGGGAACAGATGTGCGGCACCGGATGGACGCTCACCGCGGTCGCGACGCCGGGGCATACGTCCAACCATCTGTGCTTTGCGCTGGAAGAAAGCGGATCGCTGTTTACCGGCGATCACGTGATGGGCTGGTCGACGAGCGTCGTCATCCCGCCCGATGGCGACATGGGCGATTACATGGCGAGCCTCGAAAAGTTGCAAGCGCGCGAGGACAAGGTGTACCATTCCGCGCACGGCGCCGCGATCAGTAAGCCCAAGCAATTGGTGCGCGGCATGATCGGCCACCGCCGCCAGCGCGAAAACCAAATCCTGCGCCTGATGCGCGAGCGCGCGCGGCCCGTTAGCGAGTTCATACCCGACATGTACAAGGGCCTAGACGAGCGTCTGATCGGGGCGGCGGAAATGAGCGTAACCGCCCATTTGCTCGATCTGGAGAAGCGGGGAATGGCAGGTCTGGACGGAGAGGTCTGGCGGGCTGGTTAACCCCGGACTCCCGGCTCTGAATAACCGCCCTAAGCGAGTTCCCCCTTCGCAAACCGCTCCGCCAGCTGAAACTTCTGGATTTTGCCTGATCCGGTTAGCGGGAATTCCTTTATCCAGACCCAGTGCGCCGGCGTCTTCTGCGGCGACAAGCGCTCGCGGATGAAGGCTTTGAGTTCGTCATCGCTTGGGCGCTCAAACCCATCAGCAACGCGCAGAAATGCGGCGACGATCTCGCCCCACTTCTCGTCCGGCACGCCTGCCACCGCCACCTCGGCGAGCGCGGGATGCTCCAGCAAGGCCGCTTCGATCTCGGCGGGGAAGAGGTTTTCGCCTCCGCGAATGATCATCTCTTTCACACGGCCGGTGATCTTGAGGTAACCGTTGGCGCTCATCGAACCGAGATCGCCGGTGTGGAGCCAGCCTTCGCTGTCAATCGTCTCGGAGGTGGCCTTTGGGTTGTCATTATAGCCCGCCATTTGGTTATAGCCGCGCATGCAAATCTCGCCCTGCTCGTCCACGTCGCAGATCGAGTTGTCATTGGTCGAAAGGATTGCAACTTCGATATGGGGGATGGGCTGCCCGATGGTTTCGGTCAAAAGCGAGCCCGTGTCGGTTGGCCATGCGGCGGTGATCGTGGGGTAGGTCTCGGTCTGGCCGTAGACGATCAGGATCGGCACCCCGAAAGTCGCCTGCGCCGCGCGGTTCAATTCGGGTTGGACCATCGCCCCGCCCGCGACCACGGTTTCGACCAGGCTGACATCCGTGCCGGTCACTTTGGCCGCTTCGATGACGGCGTAGATCATGGTCGGCACGCCGCCGAGCATTTCGGGTTTCTCGCGCTCGATCGCTTTCGCCACCGCAACCGGGTCGAAAACCGAAACGAGCAGCAGGCACGCGCCCCGCGAAATCGTGCCCATCACGCAAACCGCGCTGCCAGCCGTGTGAAACAGGGGAAACGGGCACATCACCGTCTTACCGGGCGAAACTTGCCAGCGGGCGAGCAAATCATGGTTGCTCTGGACCAAACCATGCTGGTGCAGCAGCACGCCCTTGGGAAAGCCGGTGGTTCCAGACGTGTACTGGATCATCACAATGTCGTGGGGCGCGGTGGGGCGCAACTCTCCATCGCCTTCGCCGGCAAACAGCTCCCCGTGATCTTCGATATCAATTACAAAAGCGCTGGCGTCCGTACCCGCCGCAGCTTCGTCGACGATGGGGCGCAGCGCGGCCCCGCGCACATTGGGTTGGTAATAGACCGCCTGCGACGACGACTGTTCGAGGACGTAGCGCACTTCGCGCGGGGTGAAGGAGGGGTTGACCGTCACGAGCGTGAGCCCAGCCAGCGCCGCGCCGAGCTCCACCAGCACCCATTCGGGGCAATTTCCACCCATGATTGCAATCCGGGCACCCGCTGGATGACGCGAGGAGAGCGCGCGACCGCATCGCTCCGCATCCGCTAGCAATTGTTCATAGGTCCATTCGCGGCCCACTGTCCCATCGGCCACCAATTCGCGCAGCGCCATTGCGTCTGGGCGCCGGGCAACCTGTTCGCGCAAGACATCCTCAATCGTGCGCTCGCGATACTCCGCTTCCGGTTGCGCTGGGAAATAGGCTTCGCTCAGATTCAGTTGGTACATGCTACTCTCCCCCGGACGGGACTAGCACACCTTGCGCGCAAATCGCTCGCGTTTCTGCGCATCAATTCCTATATCAAGCGCAAGATAGTTATCCGAGGGATCGAGAATGAGCTTTGAGATAGTGCCGCCACGGGGCCAGGAACTCCTGGACGAGATTGATCGCCTGCGCAAAGAGCGCAACGCGGTGATCCTCGCGCACTATTATCAAACCCCCGATATTCAGGATATCGCGGATTTTATTGGAGATTCGCTCCAGCTTTCCCAGCTTGCCGCGGAAACAGACGCGGACGTGATCGCCTTTTGCGGTGTGAAGTTCATGGCAGACACCGCCAAAATCCTCTCGCCCGAAAAGACGGTGGTGCTGCCCGATATGGACGCCGGATGCAGCCTGGAAGACAGCTGCCCTCCGGAAAAATTCAAGGCGTTTCGCGAAGCGCACCCTGATCACATCGCGCTCACCTACATCAATTGTTCGACCGAGGTGAAAGCGCTTTCGGACGTGATCGTCACCAGCTCGAGCGCGGAAACGATTCTTCAGCAAATTCCGCGCGATCAGAAGATCATTTTCGGTCCGGACCGCCACCTTGGCGGTTATCTAAGCCGCAAGTTTGACCGCGAGATGCTGCTGTGGCCCGGCGTGTGCATCGTTCACGAAGCCTTTAGCGAAACTGAGCTGCTCAAGCTCAAAGAACAATACCCCAATGCGCCCATCGCTGCGCACCCCGAATGCCCGCCCACGATCGTCGATCACGCGGATTATGTCGGTTCGACAAGCGGTATTCTGACCTTTGCCGAAGAGTTTGAAGGCGACACGCTGATTGTCGCGACCGAACCGCACATCATGCACCAGATGGAAAAGGCGCTCCCGAACAAGACCTTTATCGGCGCGCCGGGAGCGGACGGAAACTGTTCGTGCAATATCTGCCCCTACATGGCTCTCAACACGATGGAGAAGCTTTACGTCGCGCTGCGCGATCTGGAACCGCGTATCGAGATTGAGGAAGACCTTCGGCTGAAGGCCAAGCGCAGCCTTGATGCGATGCTGGAAATGGCCAAGGGATCGGTTGGGAAGGGTGATCTGGGACGCGTGCTCTCGCAGAGCGATGCATAAAGACCAGCGCCGATGGCGCGTCCTTGCGTTGGCCGCTTGCCTCACTGCCGCGGGCCAGTCGGCCCATGCGCAGGAAGAGGCTCCCGCTACATCCAACTTTCACAGCGTCGGATTTGATATCAACACACGCGACGCGGAAGCCTACAAACGATCCATCTTGTCGTATGCCGAGACCTGCGAGGTTATCGATCTTGACGAAGACAATGTCATTTGCCGCGTCGAGAACGACAATGGCGGGCAGCTCTGGATCGGCCTTCGTGAAGCGAAC
>JBCCKJ010000207.1:0-4996 GCA_039027455.1 Pseudomonadota bacterium
CTCATCGTATGTAACGCTGGTCGCACCGCCTGCGCGCGGCACCGAACCAAAGTTCTGCCGGGTCTGATCCGGTTCATTCCAGTTTGCCATTATGGATCCCTTTGTCTCCAAAACGCGGCGCGCACACTTGCTGCCGCTATGCCTTCAATATCGTCTCAACCGACCCGATTTTCAAGCGAAAGTCGTGTGGCAATCGACGAATTGTTAACCTTGACGCACCCGTACATGAACGCCAGCTGACAAGCCCCCGCTAGCCGTTGGCAGCGCTCAGTTCACCTCCGCGAAGGGCGGTAGCGTCTAAGGTCTCTGTTAGCAGTTTCACGAGAGCCTCGTCCGCGTCGAGGATGTCGAGCCCTTCCCGGGTCATCCCGCCCGGACTGGCAACCCGGTCGGCCAACTCGTCCGGTGTCGCATCAGCTTGCGCCGCCAGGCTCGAAGCGCCGTCGACCATCGTCTTTGCCAAAGCAACCGCTTCTCCGGGTCGAGCGCCCAATCGCTCCGCTGCCACAGCGAGCGCGTCAATAAACCGGTACACAAAACCCGGCCCAGACCCAGCGAGCGCGGTCAACAGATCAAACCGCTCTTCGCTTTCGAGCCAGACCGCAGTGCCAAGATGGTCGTAAAGCGCAAACGCCGCCTTTCGCCCTTCGCTATCGAGTCCCTTCTCCGCCAGAATGATCGGCGATTTCCCAATCCGGGCGGCCAAATTGGGCATTACCCGCACATACGCCGCCGCTGTTGGAAACGCCGCAGAGACCTGCGCCAGCGTCAAACCGGCGAGCAAATAATGGACCGCAACGCCGCTTCCAGCGACGCTCTGCAAACCGGGGGCAAGTGCGCCAAGTTGCTGGGGTTTGAACCCTAATAAGACCGCATCGTGCGAACCGGGAACCTCATCTGGTGTGCGATAGAGCGCGACTCCTTCCGGCGTGGACTGCAAGGCTGGATCGAGCACGGCGAAACGGCTGGGCGAAAGGCCGGCCGCGAGCCAACCGGCCAGCATCGCGCCGCCCATATTGCCGCAGCCGATGATCAAAAGCTGTGAAGTCATGGAAAAGCGTGGTGTTACGCTTCGCCGCCCACGTCAACCATCGCCGCGTCAAGCGCTTCGCGCGGGGTCTTATCGCCCCACAGAACAAATTGGAAAGCGGGGTAAAATCGATCACATTCGTCAATCGCGGTTTCCACCAGCGCTTGCGCCTGATCGAGGCTGAGCATGCCATCGTCCCCCAAGAGCGCGCCATGGCGGTAGAGCAGCACATCGCCGTTCGACCACACATCAAAGTGTCCAAGCCACATCTGCTCATTGACGAGACTAAGCAGCTCGTAGGCGCGCGATCTTTTGTCGTCCGCGACGCGAATATCGGGCAGACATAGGAATTGGAGCACGTTATCCGCCGCGCGCCAAATGGCTCGCAACTGATACTTCGCCCAGCTGCCCTGCACTTCGGCGGAGAGTTCTTCGTCGGAAATAACGGTGCAATCCCAACCTCGTGCCTCGAACAAGGCAGCCAGCATATCAATCGGGGCCGCGTCCTGGTCGGCGGTGTATTCGGGCTCGCGCGGTCTCATCAGGCCGATCCTGTTTTGGCAAAGGGGACGCTCATGTCAGCGTCCATGCGCCGGGCCGCATTCGGTTTGCAATGGTCGACTAACCTGCGCTTGGGCAAAAGCCTTTTGCCTTGTTTAAAGCCTGTGAACAGAAAGCGGGGGAAAGAGCAACGCGCGGCCTTTAGGGCGCTTTAAGTTTCTGAACTTCCTGACCTTCAGGGCTAGTATAGCGAAAAGTGTCGATGCCCCTTTTCTCCAACGCGTTGATCAAATCGCGCGCTTCGCTGTTGCTGGCGACGGGACCTGCGAGCAGACGGTTTGTCAGGCCCCACCGAACCGTATGTGGGGTGAAGAGTCCAAGCTCTTTCGGAGCCGTTCGTGAAAGACGACGCCAGTCGAACCCGAGAGCTTCTACATCACGTCCCGTTGCGACTTGCACCCAAATACGGCTGGGAATCACAGGTTCAGGAGGCGCTTCGCGAGGGACATCGATCTGCGCAATATCGACCGCGCCTTCGCTCACCGTGCTCGTCACCTCATCATCTGTAAGCATATCGCCAAAGGCATCCGCGACCCGCGCTGGCCGTTCCCGAACCAGCTCACTCGAGTCTGCGCCCAACTGCGCACCCGTCGGCTCAAGCCGTCCTCCAATCGCGCTTTGCTCAATTCCCGGACGCGCGACCGCGGTTGCTGGGTATCGATTGGCATAACCAGCCACTTCGGGCGAGTCGCGCCCAATATCTGCCGCCCGCGGGAAAATACCCAGATTAGCCGCAGCGGCCTGCTGCGCGGGCGTAAGGCGCGGCATGAATTCAAGATATGGTGTGATCTGCTGGGACAGTTCTCGAGGCATGACTGCATCGGTGATCGCAGCTGCCCGTGCCTGCTCGCCCATAATGGCCAGACCAAATGCGCGGGAACGAAACGAGGCTAAATCGCGGCGCTCGATCAGCGGTCGCAAAGTCGTCTCGAACGATGGCAAATCGCCGCTAATTGCATAGCTTACCGCAAGCCGACGGCGCGCTTCGTTATCGTTTGGGCTAAGCTCGATGAGGTTGGCGTAAGCGGTCTTCGCCCCGCGTTGATCGCCCACCATATCAAGCGCGAGCGCCTTATCCGATCCAATGGCCAAGGGGTCCGCACCAGTCGTCTCCGCTTGCTCGAAGAATCTAAGCGCGGCGACAGGACGGCCTGATTGCAAATACACCTTAGCAAGGCCCACTTTCGCGCGCGCGCTGTCAGGGTCGACCTCAACGGCGCGATCAAAAAACCCGAGCGCCGCATCGAGATCACCCACCGAAAGCGCTGCGTCTCCCGCTTCGAGTAAAGCGGGCACATCCTTCGGCGACTTAGCCAGTTCCACCAAAGCGCGGTTGAGCCTTTGGGTATCTTGCGAAGGCAGAGGCTGCGTGACTGGACGAGACGTAACAGGTTGCGCGGACACTGACTGAACGCTTAGAAACGCGAGCGTCGCGCAAACAAACGCCAGCGCAAAATGGTGAGTTCGCGCGCGCACTTCAGTCGACATCAGCATCACGATGATGCGCTAGCGCAAATGATGCGCTCTGCCAGTCTTTTTCGCCATGGGTAGCGACCATTAGAGAGGTGCATTCGGCAAGCGGTGCCTACCAACTTGGATGCAGCCAACTACTGGTTGTTTTGACGTCCTAGAAAACGCGGGATGCTGAGCGCGGGCGTATCGTCATCGCCTTCATCCTCTTCTTCCGGCGCATCCGAACCCGAACTGCGCGATAGGTTAGCCATGCGTTCGAACAAGGTGCTTGGCGCCGCAGGGGCAGGTGACGAACTTGCGCTCTCAGTGTCCGATCCCGACGACGAAGGCTCAGCATCAGTTGACGAGCCAAACCCAGCAAAGCCTGTGCTTGCAGGTTCCTCAGCGGTCTCTTCCGGAGCCTCGGACCCGGTCAGATCAAAGGGCTCCTCTTCAGCGCCGCGCAACCCAGCGAGCGGATCAACGATTTCATCAACGTCATCGCCTTCTGGTTCGCCCATGTCGTCGCCCGCTTGCATACCTGTCAGATCGAAAGGCTTTGCCTCTTCTGAGAAGGCGCTCTCGTCGTCTTCTTGCGCTTCCGCCACAGGGTCATCGAACAGGGCCGAGGCCGCCGTTTCTGGCTCGCTGTCTGACTCTAGTCCGGCGTCCGCTCCGAGTTCCATTTCATCTTCCGCTTCGAAAGCGGGCGCGTCTTCAACAACGCTTTCGTCATCATCGGAAGACATTTCAGGCGGCGTCAACGTAATGGGCGGAAACGCTGGCGCTTCCGCTGCGACGAGATCCTCAGCGGGCTCATCTTCGACGCCAGTCGTTGGCTCTTCCTCCGAATCCGCTTCGCTCATTAGATCGAGAACGGGGCGCTGCGGCGCTCGTGGGGCGGGCATCGCCGTCGTTGTAGCGGATATAGAAGCGGCCGGCATGGCCGCAGGGGCTGCAACTTCATCCCCCTGTTCAATGCCTGTGGCGACCACAGAGACTCGGATTTTCCCATCGAGATCTGGATTGAAAGCGCTGCCCCAGATGATGTTCGCATCTTCATCAACAAGGTTTCGAATGTGATTGGCCGCTCCATCCACTTCGAAGAGTTTCATATCCTCGCCGCCAATGATCGAGATGATAACGCCCTTGGCGCCTTGCATCGACACACCATCAAGCAGGGGGTTGGCGATTGCCTGCTCGGCTGCTTCCTTGGCGCGGTTATCACCTTCAGCCTCGCCGGTGCCCATCATGGCCTTGCCCATTTCGCTCATCACCGACCGAACATCGGCGAAGTCGAGGTTGATGAGACCAGGCATGACCATAAGATCGGTGATCGAGCGCACACCCTGCTGGAGCACTTCATCAGCCATTTCAAAGGCCTGCTTGAAGGTCGTATCCTGGCTGGCGATGAGGAACAGGTTCTGGTTCGGGATTACGATCAGCGTGTCCACATGCGCTTGAAGATCGGCGATCCCGGCGTCTGCGGCGCGCATCCGGCGCGTGCCTTCAAACAAGAATGGCTTGGTCACGACGCCGACAGTCAGCACGCCCATCCGGCGCGCGGTCTCAGCGATCACCGGCGCGGCTCCGGTGCCGGTGCCTCCGCCCATGCCCGCTGCGATAAACACCATGTTGACGCCTTGCAGCGCCTCCTCGATTTCCGCCACGGTCTCCTCGGCGGCCGCCTTACCAACTTCAGGCTTCGCGCCAGCGCCCAAACCCTTGGTAATCTCGGTCCCAAGTTGGATGCGCTTTTCCGCCGGCGAACTGCTGAGCGCCTGCGCGTCAGTGTTCGCAACGACAAACTCAACGCCCTCAATCTCTGAAGCGATCATATTCGCGATGGCGTTACCACCCGCGCCGCCGACGCCAATAACGGTGATCTTCGGGCGGAGATCGTCGCTGGCTGCCGGTCCAATATTGATGCTCATCACTTATCCTCCAAACGCC
>JBCCKJ010000208.1:0-4991 GCA_039027455.1 Pseudomonadota bacterium
GCCCCACTCCAGCGATACGGTTTTCGTGTCGAACATGGATTTTCCTTGATGACCCGCACGGCCATATTGCGGTGCGGGGCCTACTATTCCGGGTAAGCCGTCCCGGTCCGGTGTGGGGCGTGGTTTACGAAAGCCCCAAGGCTAGGCCGCCGAATTGCAGCCTGTGCCCCTATTCTAACGGAAGAGCGGGTTGGCGTGAATCGCCCCCCTTTGATCCCTCCCCAGATGCAAGAAGCGGCCCCGATTGGGACCGCCTCTCAAATTCTTACTTACGCAGACCCAGCTTCTGGATCAGGGCGTTGTAACGCTCGACGTCTTTCTTCTTGAGATAGGCGAGCAGATTGCGACGTTTGTTGACCATCATAAGCAGGCCGCGACGCGAGTGGTTGTCTTTGTGGTTGGCCTTGAAGTGCTCGGTGAGGTTGCGGATACGCTCGGTGAGGATCGCGACCTGAACTTCCGGCGAACCGGTGTCGCCCTTGGTTTGGGCGTTGTCTTTGATGATTTCTTGCTTGCGCTCGGCAGCTACAGACATGTCTTTTCTCTCTTACTCAGCGACATCGGGTAGGTTGAAACCCCGGACTACTTTGGCCGTTCCGTCCGTGATCTCGATCAGCGCAATCGGAACGCTGTCCAGCGTCGCGCAGTAGAGCCCGGAGGATTGGGGCATCCCAGACACGACCCGGCCCGCTCGGACCGCCTGCGCGTCTGTCTGGGAGAGGGAAAGGGCCGGGATGTCGTCCAGCCCCGCCTCTAACGGCAGGAGGTGGTCAGATAATTGCGCGCCATTAGCCATTTCGTTCAGTTTGTCCAGCGAAATCGCTTGGCCCAAATAGAACGGACCAGCGCTTATTCGACATAGGTAGGTGACATGACCGACGGTTCCCAGAGCATTCGCGATATCCCGTGCGAGACTTCGGATATAGGTGCCCTTGGACACATCCGCGACGAAGTTGATTTCATCGATCTTCCCGCCTTTCTCGCCGTTTGTCCAAACAATGCCCCATTTGTCATCGTCGCGATCTCGGCTCACACGTCCAAGGTGATGAATTGTAACCAAGCGAGCCTTGCCGGACATATCCACCTTTTCACCGGCTCTGGCGCGGTCATAGGCACGCTTTCCATCGACCTTCAGAGCCGAGAAGGCAGGCGGCACCTGTTCGATCTCACCGATAAAGTCTGGAATGATGGCTTCGACTTCCGCGAGTGTTGGGCGTAATTCGCTCCGTGCGATGATTTCGCCTTCACAATCCAAGGTGTCGGTCTCCTCGCCAAAACGCAGCGTAAAGGCATACATTTTGCGAGCATCAAGCATCCGGCCCGCCAGCTTCGTCGCCTCGCCCAGCGCAATCGGCAGAACCCCTTCCGCCAGCGGATCAAGCGTCCCGCCATGGCCCACCTTAGTCTTGGCGTAGCCGCCTTCGCGCAAGACCCGCTTCACCGCGCCGACAGCCTGCGTCGAGCCGAGACCGCGCGGCTTATCGAGGATGATCCAGCCGTGAGGCGCAGCTTTCTTGGTGTCAGTGTTTTCGTCTTTTGGCACACGCGCCCCCTAGCCAAACGCGAACCAAACCGCCAATCCCCTATGCTGCAATGCAAAACGACTTCGACCTTCTGATCATTGGCGGCGGCATCAACGGCGCGGGGATCGCGCGCGATGCGGCTGGCCGCGGCATGTCGGTGTGTCTGGTCGAAAAGGACGATCTCGCACAAGCGACCTCCAGCGCGTCGACCAAACTGGTCCATGGGGGTCTGAGATATCTGGAACATCTCGAGTTTCGATTGGTGCGCGAAAGCCTGATCGAGCGGGAGCGGCTGCTCCAAATGGCGCCGCATATCATCTGGCCGCTGCGCTTTGTGTTGCCCCATGACCAAGGTTTGCGACCCAAATGGATGCTGCGGCTTGGCCTGTTTCTCTACGACCATCTGGGCGGGCGCAAAATCCTCCCACCGACGCGTGATGTGAACCTGCGCGCCGCGCCCCACGCGGACACGCTCGAAGATCGGTTGACCCATGGCTGGGAATACTCCGATTGCTGGGTGGAGGATTCGCGCCTCGTCGTCCTGAACGCGCTCGACGCGAAAGAGCGGGGCGCAGACATCCGCACACGCACCGAATGTGTGGGGTTGGAGCGCGGCGAAGATGGGTGGAACGCCACACTGCGCAGCGCTGACGGCGTCGAAACCCGCGTCACCACGCACGCCGTCATCAACGCCGCTGGACCATGGGTCGACAAAGTCCTCGGCCGCGCCCTGCCCCGCGAAACCCACACCAATTTGCGCCTCGTTAAAGGCAGCCACCTCATTTTCCCAAAGCTGTTTGATGGCGACCACTGCTACATCTTCCAGAACAAGGACGACCGGATCATCTTCGCGATACCTTATGAGGGCGATTTCACGCTTGTCGGGACCACCGATCAGAGCTTCGAAGGTGACCCGACGGGCATCGATATCAGCCCCGAAGAAGCCGCTTATATCTGCGAAGCCGCCAACGAATACCTTCGCACCGACATCGCGCCCGATCAGGCGGTGGCGAGCTACGCCGGGGTGCGTCCGCTTTATGAAAACAACGCGGGCTCCAACTCCACCGTCACGCGCGACTATCAGTTCGAGCTCGACGTAGGAAAGAGCGGCGAGAAATCGCCCATCCTTTCAATCTTTGGCGGCAAGATCACCACCTATCGCAAGCTCGCCGAGCACGCTTTAGAGAAGCTACTAAGCGCGCCTGGCGGCTCTTGGACGGCGGGCGCGCCGCTACCCGGTGGGGATATGGACCCTTCGCAATTCGACGCCTTCGTGGCCGAGATGACCGAGCGTTACGCGTCACTAGAGCCCAAGACAGTCCTGCGCCTGTGCCGGGCCTATGGCACTCGCTTGGCAGACATTCTGGGCGACACCGCCGGCCCGAACGAGCTTGGCCCTCTCATCGCAGGCGATCTCTA
Organism: Pseudomonadota bacterium; assembly: GCA_039027455.1. Lineage (GTDB taxonomy): Bacteria > Pseudomonadota > Alphaproteobacteria > Sphingomonadales > Sphingomonadaceae > Erythrobacter. Next base: position 2,943 of record JBCCKJ010000208.1, read on the forward strand.
CGAGGCCGAGCTCCGCTATCTTGTCGACACCGAATTCGCGACCCGCGCCGAGGATGTGCTGACCCGCCGATCCAAACTCTACCTGCACCTCACTCCAGAACAGCAAGCCAAGGTGCGCGATTGGTTCGAACGCGAACGCGTCCCCGCTTAGCTATTCCGCGCCCGCGATCCATCCGGCGAGGCGCATATATTGCCCCATGGCCCATTCCACCGGGGGGAGGATCGTGTTGGCGAGCCATTCGGTCCCGAAGATCCAGCTGTAGGCGATGACGCCCAGAAACAGGACGATGCCCGCCCGCTGCAATCGATCCCAGAAAGGGCGCAGCTTGGCGGGAAGCAAACCGCCGACAATGTGCGAGCCGTCAAAGGGCGGGATGGGAAGCAGGTTGAACATCCCGAGGAAGATGTTGATCAGCAGGAAGAAGGTGAAGGCCATGCCAATCGGGTTGTCCTCCGCCATCACGCCCGGCCCTGCCACCAGCATCACCGCGCCCAGCGCCACCGCTCCGAGAAAAGCGAGTAAAAAGTTACTCCCCGGTCCCGCCGCCGCGACCGCCATCATACCAAAGCGCGGATTGCGCAGACGACCCTTCATCACCGGCACCGGCTTGGCCCAGCCGAACACCGGCCCGCCCGCCAAGGCCAACGCTCCGGGCACAAGCAGCGTCCCCACCGGATCGACGTGGCGAATGGGGTTGAGCGTCAAGCGACCCCGCTCGCTCGCGGTCGGATCGCCCAGCAGCTTCGCCGCGTAACCATGCGCCACTTCGTGAAAGACGATGGCGATGATGAGGCACGGGACCAGCACCGCGATAAGGACAAGAGTATCAGGCATAAAGGCTATATAGGACGCCTAGCCCCAAGCGCTATCCAACCGCGTCGAGATCCCCCGCCAAGGCCGCGCTGAAATGCATCCGGCACAAGGCGACATAGCGATCGTTGCCACCGATCTCGGTCTGTTCACCTTCCACCACGGGCCGCCCCATGCCGTCGACGCGCAGGTTCATCGTTGCCTTGCGCCCACACCAGCACACCGCTTTCAGTTCCACCAAAGCGTCCGCAACGCCCAGCAACGTCGCCGCGCCGGGGAACAGCTCCCCCTGAAAATCGGTCCGCAACCCGTAGCACAGCACCGGAATGTGCAATTCGTCCGACACCCGAGCGAGCTGCCACACCTGATCCTTCGTTAGGAACTGCGCCTCGTCGAGCAGGACGCAATCGAGCTTGTGCTCCGAGTGCTCCTCCCCGACGCGCGCAAACAGGTCGGTCTCCGGCGTGTAAAGGTTCGCGTCCGCCTCCAACCCGATCCGGCTTTGCACCTTGCCGGCGCTGCGCGTGTCGATCTCGGCGGTCCACAGCATCGTGCGCATCCCGCGCTCGCGGTAGTTGAAATCCGCTTGCAGCATCGTCGTCGATTTGCCCGCGTTCATGCTGGAATAGTAGAAATAGAGCTTAGCCATGAGAGGACAACCTACCGCGCGCAGGGCCACCGAGTCGAAGCGGTCCGGGGATCAGCCTGTGGGTTACTGGCGCAAATCTGGCGCTTTTCGACGCGATATAAGAAACCTTTCGCCCCGTTCAGCCGTACTGGTAGCGATTGGAGAGTTCGAGATGCACAGCATGAAGAGATGGAAACTCGCCGCGCTGGCGACCCTGGCGCCGGTGTTTCTGGTCGCGAATTCCGATCCGAGCGCGCTCGAATACACGCTCGACAGCGAAGCGAGCAGCGTATCGGCCAAAGTGCCTTTCTTCGGTCTCGCCAGCAAAACCGCGCGCTTCCCCAAGATGGAGGGCAACATCACGATTGTACCCGGAGAGCCCGAAGCCGCGCGGATCGATGTGACGTTTGACGCCACCGCCCTGGAAGCGCCCGACAGCGTGACGTTGAGCCGGCTGCGCGGAGAGAAGTTCTTCTGGGTCGAGAAATACCCCGAAGTGCGCTTTGTCGGCGAACGGCTCGAACTCACCAGCGCCAACAAAGGCGTCGTCGAAGGCGAATTGACCGCACGCGGCGTGACCCAGCCCGCGACGCTGAAAGTCGAGTTCGAA
>JBCCKJ010000209.1:0-4951 GCA_039027455.1 Pseudomonadota bacterium
CAGGACGCCGAGATCGCCGAGCTCAAAGAGCGCATCGCCGTGCTTGAGAAGATCGCGACCGACAGCAACTCTTTGGACGCCCGTGAGCGCGCCCGCATCGCTTCCGAAATCGAAGCGCTTCGCGGAGCCGACCCGACGCCGTCACCCACAGACCAATCCGCCCCCAAATCCACCCCAACTTCCACCGACGCCTAAACCAACGCGAGCGAAACACGAGGACCCGGCCCCATGATGGACGCAAACTCATCCACCCCCGTTTTGGAAAGCACCCTGACGCAGACCGCGTCGAGCGCAATCGACCCGGTCTTGGTCATTGCGCTGACGTGTCTTGTCGGGATAACGATGGTGGTCTTCGCACTCCTGCGCGCGTGGCAGGATTGGCTCGCGCTCAAGAACCGCGAGTTGGAGAACCAGACCACGCAGGCTGGCGACAGCGAGCCAAACTCGCAGATGAGCGTAGGAGCGGCGCGGATCGAATTGGCCGACATGAAAGAGCGGATCAAGAAGCTCGAAGCGATCGCCAGCGGGGTTGAGTTGTAGTTGGGCGCCACACGCCCCTTCCCTAACGCGATGGCGCCCCCTAAATGCGGCCCATGCGATCTCTCTCTGACATTCTTGAAGAATACGAATTCCTCGAAGGCGACGAACGTTATTCGCTGCTGATCGAGCTTGGCCGTGAGCTGGAGGATATGCCCGATGCGCTCAAGACCGACGCGACGTTGGTGCGCGGGTGTTCGGCGGCGGTGTGGGTCTACCCGACTGAGACGACCGACACTTTGCACTTTCTGGCCGATAGCAACGCCGCAATCACCAAGGGTATCGTCGCGCTGGTCATCTCCGCCGTGCAAGACAAGCCCGCTGGCGAAGTCGCTGCGATGGATGTGACCGCGGCGCTCGAACCTTTCGATCTCAAAAACCAGCTTTCCAGCAACCGCACTCAGGGCGTGCCCAATATGATCGCTCTGGTGAAGGAACACGCTGCGCGGCTCGCCGCGGCGGTCTGAGGCGGCGATGCGGCGGCTCTATCTCGCCGCTGGAGTGTTCTTTGTCGGGCTGGGCGCGGTGGGCGCGGTTTTGCCTTTGCTGCCAACCGTTCCCTTCCTGCTGCTCGCTGTCTTCTGCTTTGCGCGCAGCAATCCCGCATGGGAGCAGCGCATCCTCGATCATCCGACGTGGGGCCCACAAATCATCGAATGGCGTGAACGCAAAGCCATTTCGCGCAAAGCCAAAGTCGGAGCGATTGCGACGCTGGTGGCGGGCATCGCCTTCACGTGGGTTACCATTGGTTTTCCGTGGGTGTGGGTTTCGGTCGGCGTCCTGGTCGTGATCGGCGGCTGGATCGCGACCCGGCCGGAATAGAGGGCCTCAGCCTTCGCGTTGGGGGACGGTCCCACTCCAGCAGGTCTCAAGCGCGTTCAGGCTCGCGTTGATTACCTTGGCAAGCGGTGAGCGTGGACCATTGGTTCGCATCTCGAAGCGTACGCTTGCGTCGTCATACTGCGCTGGCATGCGCAATGTGTAGGTCGAACCTCCGATCAATATGGGCTTATCCTTCAACTCACCGGGGGTGATAAGCCTTGGGGGCTCAACATCGCGCAGCGACTGAATGACGAGGTGGGCTGCACCACAAGAGCGCGTGTCGGCCCACTGGATCTCGGCGGGCTCTTCCTTGTCACGAGGAAACTGGCTCAAACGCAACCAATACACCAATTCGCCTGTCTCAGGCTCAGCCTGGAGCGTTCCGATATCGACTTCAATTAGACGATACGGGCTGGTGGGCGTCGCGGAAAACGTGGCCCAAGGCGTGCCAAACTGTTTGGAATCGGCGGTGAGCGGCGCCGCTTGACTGGCCATTAAGGCAAATCCGCTTAGTCCGGCAAAGAGTGGAGCAATCACGCGCCCACGCTGTCGCGCACCACGGCGACGCCCGCCTCGCGCTGCTCTTTCAGCTCTTTCTTCAAGACCTGCGGGTCGCGCGCAAAGACGAAGCCGAAACTAACCCCGCCTTCCTTGCCGATCGTCGCGTGGTGGAGCTTGTGCGCCTGCACCAGCCGCTTGGCGTAGCCTTTCTTGGGCACCCACTTGAAATAGCGTTGGTGGACCAGCCCGTCGTGGATCAGCGTGTAGATCACGCCGTAGAGCGAGATGCCCACGGCGAACCACCAGAGCCAATCCCAATAGAGCGAGCCGTAGATATACATTGCCGCGTTGATCGTGCCGAAGACGACCGCGAACAGATCGTTGCGCTCAAACACGTTGTCGTGCGGTTCGTGATGGTCGCGGTGCCAGCTCCACCCCCAGCCGTGCATGATGTATTTGTGCGCCCACCAGGCGAACAGCTCCATCCCGATGAGGGACGACATCACGGTCAAAAACACTTCGAACCACGTCAAGTTCATAGCGCCGCTTCCTTAGGCCCCGTCGATGCGCCCGCCAAGTCCGACGAAAGATTGACGGCGCCCACACCCGCCTTTTTCGCGCCGGGCAGCGCCCACCAAGGCACCTGCGGGGCACGGTGATGCTCAAGATGATAGCCGAAATGGAAACAGGTGGCGAGGCTAACCAGCGGGTGGAAATCGTTGGTGCGCGCGTTGTGCTTGTCTGCAAAAGGCTGGCGCGCGTCTTGGTGATGCGGGCGGAAGGTGCCGAAATAAAAGAGCTGCAGCGAAGACAGCAGCGCTGGCGCTCCGTAGAGCACGAATATCTGCATGAAAGGGATCTCGAACACGAAGAGGTAAATCCCCACCACCGTGTGCACGAAGATCAGCGAGAACCAGCCGAAGTAACGTTTGAAGAAGGTCCAATACCACTGAAGGAAATGGCTGGGGTGCTCTTCGTCAAAGTCGGGATCGCCTTTGTGGCCCGACAGCTTGTGATGGGTAAAGTGCGCGTCGCGCATCCGCTTCCACTTGAACCCAGCGTAAAGCATCAAAAGCGGCGCGCCGATCCACGCATTTACCCGCGGCCAACCGGGCACCAGCGTGCCGTGCATCGCGTCGTGACAGATGATGAAGACGCCCACGCTGAGCCAAATCTGCGCCGCGGCCAGACACAGCGCGATCGGCAGGCTCGCCCATGTCAGTTCGAACACAAACATTCCGTAGACATGGATACCGAGCCAGCTCCCCGCGACGAGCGCCGCCAGCGTCAGGCCGATAACCCGCTGTATCGGCTGGCTTGGAAGAGGATATCGCGCGGTCATACTGGATAATACGCTTAGGCGCGCCGTTTGGGTGCGTATAGTGTTGAGTTGCGCGGTCTGCGGAACGGGGACGGGGTTAAGAGTGAATTGCCGCGAATAGGCTGGCGAACGCTTGCCAGCCTCCGTTTTTTCTGTGTCCCCCAAATGCCACACCTATGCAGATTCAGCAGACTACGCTTGCAGATAAGAACTATTCTCAATATCCGCCGGCCGGGAATGCGGGTCAGTCGCAATTGCACACTCGCGATCTGCACAGGGAATTACATGCGCAACACTTTTTTGAACGCGGCATCGTTTGTGGCCATCGCGGCTTTCGGCGCGGTCTCCGCCGCCGCTGAGACTAGCGCCGCCGTTGAAGGCGAGACGGAGTTCGACGAAGACACGCCGGTTATCGTCGTGACCGGTGGTAAAACCGAGCAATCGCTTCAGGACGTAACCGCCAGTGTGAACGTCACCACCGCTGAGACAATCGAACGCGAACCGATTACCGACCTGTTTGATATTATCGAACGCGTGCCCAACGTGACGGCCAGCTTTGGTGAGCAAGGCTTCGCCATTCGTGGCATAGACCAGCGCGGCGTTGGCGGCTCGGGCGCGACGCTTATCGTGTTTGTCGACGATAGTCCTTTGAGCAACCAGACGACCTTCTTTGGCCCGACTGACAGCTGGGACCTTGGCCAAGTTGAAGTCTTCCGGGGACCGCAATCGACCAACTTCGGCCGCAACGCGCTCGCCGGGGCGATCTATGTTCGCACGCAAGACCCCACATACGATTACGAAGTGAAAGGCCGCCTCGAATACGGCAATAATGGGCAGCGTCAGGCGGCCATTGCCGGTGGCGGCGCAATCATTGATGACGTTCTCGCCTTCCGCATCGCAGGCAACTATCGGGAGAGCGACGGCTTCGTCTTCAACACGTTCCTGAACGAACCCGCCGATGCGACCGAGCTTTGGACGGGCCGTTTCAAGCTGCTGTTTGAACCGACCGACAACTTCAAGATCATCTCGACCTCGTCCTACACCGAGAACTTCGCAGGCGAGGATGTGATTGACGCGACCAATGGCAATCCCGGCCTGCCTGTTTCGGCCAACCAGGTGATCCGCGAGGTCGCTTATGACACTCCGGGTCGAGAGGGCACAGAGACGTTCATCCAATCGATCAATGCAACGTGGGACATCTCCGACCGCGTCCAGCTCCAATCGATCACGACCTATCAGGACACCGATTATGTGCGCATCGAGGACTTTGATCGCACCCCCGCGCCGATCGCGGCGCTCGACCGCACAGGCGTTGACGAGGCCTATTCGCAAGAGCTGCGGGTCAAGTATCTGGGTGATGCGCTGAACGTGGCGGGCGGCTTCTACTACTTTGAAAACGAGGACGGCTTTACCGACACTTTCAGCGTGCCAGCTACCGCCGTCAACCCTGCGTTGCCAGCCAGTATCCTTATCGATCGTGTCAGCCAGACCACCAATGAAACGCGCAACTTTGCCCTCTTTGTGGATGGCCAATACTCGCTGAACGACACCATCGATCTGCTGTTCGGCGCTCGTTACGACAATGAGCAGCTCGAAAACACGTCGGTCAGCGAAACATCGATTCAGGGGGGTATTCCGCCAGGCTTTGAATTTCTCGCGCCGCTGCTGGGGTCCCAATCAACAATTACCGACGCCGACTATGAGGCGTTTCTGCCAAAGTTCGGCGTCCGTTTAAATCTCACGGACGACGCCAATCTCGCTTTTGTTTCC
>JBCCKJ010000210.1:0-4945 GCA_039027455.1 Pseudomonadota bacterium
CCTCGGCGGATTGTTATCCTGCAATCCTCTCGGCCAACATTGTGGAAGGGTCAGTCGCATGCTCGAAGTCGAAGAACTTGCGCCAAACGTGCACCGGGTCACGGTCATGGGCGCGTTTCAATACGCCGACGCGGAGAAGTTCATCGCTTTCGCCAAGGAACGCATAACGAGCGAGAAGGGCGGCAACGTGCTGTTCGACCTCACCTCAATGGCCGATTTCACCTTTTCGGCGGTCAGCGATCAGATGATGCACATCCCTTCGCTCTTGAAGTTCGTCTATTCGCTCGATCGGATCGCGATCATCTCGGACGAAGGCTGGTTGCGCAGCGCGGCGCGCCTTGAAAGCGTTTTGCTACCCGGCGTGGAATACCAGGTTTACGACGATGACGAGGCCGAAGCGGCGCTCGCCTGGGTCACCGAGGAAGTCGATGATCCGCACCTCGACGCCTTCAGCGAGATGGACGTGGGCGACCCATCGATCGCCGCCTTCCAACTGGCCGGCCGGCTCGACACCGCCGAAAGCGAGCGCGGGATTGCGATGGTTGAAGCGCGCCTCAAGGACCCGGATTGCTCCAGCCTGATGATGGTCATCAAAAGCTGGCACGGTTTTGAGGCAGAGCTCTTGTTCGAGTTCGGCCTCATGCGCTCAAAAATGAGCCTCATTGATGAGATTGATCGTTACGCGATTGTCGGCGGACCCGATTGGCTGCGCGGCACAGCGCAAATGATGGGCGCGCTGATCAAACCAGAAATCCGCGCTTTCGAACTGGAGGATCAGGACGAAGCGGTGAAGTGGCTTTCGCCTTAGCGCGTTCCTACGCCGCCTTGGATGGCGACAGGTGGACGGGCTGCTGCGCCAGCGTCTCCTGAATCTGCTGAACGACGACATCGATGACCGCCCGAATATGCGGTTGCCGCCGAGCCAGATCGGTGGTGACCATCCATCCCGGCGTGGTCAGCTCTTCAATCGGCGGGAACAGTCGCACAAGACCGGGCACGGCGTCGCCCATCATGCAGGGGAGGATTGAGGCGCCGAGCCCGGCTTGCACTCCGGCCACCACGCTGGACATGGAATTGGTGCGCTGCGCAATCTCAGCCTCCGGAGCGTTCGCTTCAATCCAGCTGTTGGTGGTGCTTTGGCCCGAGGTGGACGCGATAATCGGATACCGCGCGAGATCCGCAAACCCGCTTGGCATGCCAAGCTGATCGACCAGCGGTTGCGCCGCGTAAACGCTTTCGAGCATATCGAACAGGTGCCGCACGACCAGCGTTTCTTCCGTGGGACGTGGGCCAAAACGAATGGCGAAATCGGCTTCGCCCCGCGCCAGATCGACATACTGATCGCTGGTGACGAGTTCGACCTGCACTTCGGGGTGGCATTCCCGCAGGATACCGATCGCGGGAATGACCCAGCGGTTTGCCGCCGCTTCTACCGTCGAAACCCGCACTTTGCCGGTCAGTCGCCGTGTTTCAGCTTCGATCCCGTCGGAAAAAGCGAGGACTGCCGTTTCAACATATTCCGCCGCCGCGATCACCGACTGTCCGCGCGGGGTAAGTTCATAGCCCGAAGAGCGGCGCACAAAGAGCGTGACGTCTAGCGTCTCCTCAAGCGCGGTAATGCGGCGCGATACCGTCGACTGGCTGACCTTGAGCTGTTTAGACGCGGCGAGCGTGCTCCCCGTGCGCGCGACGGACAAAAAGTACCTCAGATCGTTCCAATCGAGCATAGCTTATCCCCGGCCGGCTAATAGTTATGCATTTTTGCATAACATAACCGCAATAGTGGTGTTAGGCCAGCAAACCTCCAACGCGTATCTAGGGTCTCAGACGATGACTTGAACCACCGTCCCAGTGAAACCGATCGCTAGGAGATACCAAATGACCGTAACCCAGACCCACTTCGCTTCGTTCGTTGGCGCGCTTTTCGCCTCGCTTGCCGCGTTCTCTTTCGCACTCGCCACGCCGCCTCTCGCAATCCTGAGCGCCTGATCTTCCCGACACCAAGCGGGGTGCCCAAAGTCCCCTAAGGCCCTCTCCAAACCCCGCAGAGCCCCCGTCACCTCCACTGGCGGGGGCTCAGTGTATCTGGGTGAATGGCAAAGAAATGGGTGGTTTAGGCCCGCTTCGGGCCATCAAGAAAGTCGAGCCAGACGCCGTAGGGTTCCCAGATCTGCTTGATCGGCGCACGGGCCGTTTCGCGTGGCTCGTCCAATATCTCTTCACGATAGCGCGCCACAAAAGCTGAAACTCGAGCGTTGACCGCGCAGTGCACCCAGACCTTGCTGTCAGCGTACTCTTGCATCGCAGCAACGAACTGAGCGAAGTTCTCCTCGTTCGGCTTGGTGAAGACCACGGGGATATAGACATAGTCGAGGCCCAGCGCGTGGACGACTTCGGCTTCGTTCTTCAGCGCGTTCTCTTTCTCCTGCGGCAACAGGTTGATGACCGTTTCAAAGCCTTCATCGCGGATTGCGGCGAATTGCTCTTCAGTCGGCTGCCCCGAAGTCGACAGCTTGTCGGTGATCTGCACGTAGTTAAAGATGCTGTCGATGTCCGCCCGCCCGCGCTTCAGGCCCAGATATTTGGCGATCAGGGTACCGAAATAGCCCCACAACGTCCTGGCAAAGCTTCGTTTTGACATGCGCTCTCTAACGGCGCTCTCGGAAAAAGCTCTTAAGTAACTCTGCCGCTTCCGCTTCGCCCATGCCGGTGTAAACTTCGGGCCGGTGGAGGCATTGTTCTTGCTCGAACACGCGCGCCCCGTGTTCCACACCGCCGCCTTTGGGGTCGCTCGCGCCGTAATACAGACGGGCGATCCGCGCGTGGCTGATCGCGCCCGCACACATCACACACGGCTCCAAAGTCACGTACAGGTCGCAGCCGGTCAGCCGATCATCGCCCAGCTTTTCAGACGCCATTCGGATCGCGCGCATCTCGGCGTGACCGGTCGGATCGGGGGGTGAGCGTGTGGCGTTGCCGGCCACCGCAATCACCTCTTCACCCTTTACCACCACCGCGCCGACAGGCACTTCATCGGCCTGCGCGGCCTCGCGCGCGGCTTGCAGGGCAAGCGCCATGGGTTCAGGAAGCGGCCAACGCGCGGTCATACCTTGGGGCTAACCGCCGCGACCCTACGAATCAATTGACGATTCGCCGCACCGGCGCTATGCGGCCCGCTTTCCGGGACGTCCGTTGGTTCGGACCGCGTTTTTCGCGGCGCTCCCGTCACTGTAAACAAAAGACGAGATCTATCATGTCGCGCATTTGCGAACTGACCGGCAAGGGCCGCCAAGTGGGCCACAATGTGAGCCACGCCAACAACAAAACCAAGCGTGTGTTTCTGCCAAATCTGCAGAATGTGACGCTGCTCAGCGAAAAGCTCGACCGCAGCTACAAGTTCCGCGTCTCGACGCACGGCCTGCGCTCGGTTGAGCACAATGGCGGCCTCGACAACTGGCTGCTCAAGACCAAAGACGAAAAGCTCTCCGCCCGCGCGCTCAAGGTAAAGCGCGAGCTTAAGAAGGCGGTGGCGGCTTAAGCCTTTCGCTCAAGTGAGAGGTAACAAAAGGGCGTGCGGGTTCACTCGCGCGCCTTTTGTTTGGCCTGGAACGCCGCCGCCTTAGCCGGGTCAAAGCGCAGTTTGACCAAAAGCGTGCGCTGCATCACCGATTGGTTGTCATCGGAGATCATCCACACATCCAGCGTCCCATCGGCGCGTTCTCGGTACGCCAACCCTTCGTAGTTTTCCGGCGGCGCAAGGCGTTCGATATCCAACGTCACTTTAGGCCGGATAGGCTCCGTTTCGCCATCCATCGGTAGATCCGCCAGCGCGAGGCGCGCCGCAAAAGGCGGAACATCAAGCACGACATCCCGAAGAATCTGAAGCAGGCGACCATCGGGTAATTGCACCGCCTCAGTCACGCTAAAGCCCCTTTCGGGCGAGGCATATTCGATAACGGACGCAGACCCCCCGCCCACTGGATCGCCCGGGTATAGAAGCGCTTCGCCGCCACCCTCGGGAATGACGACAAACCGCCCATCGCGCAGTCGCACCATCGCTTCAGCGCCCGAGTTCAGGCTCCATTCCACCTCCCCATCGAGGAGACGTACACCGGCGGCCTCACTCGCATCCGAGTACCGATGGATGGCGTGCGTGGCTTCGAAACCGAGCCAGTATTGGCCCGTATCCGGATCGACAGTCGCCGATTCAATGTCCCAAAGGTCCATCTCATACCCCGGCGCCACCGATTGCGGCTCCAGTTCGCCCGACATGCGGTCTGATGCGCGTGATCTGGAAGAAGTCGACAGGGCATCGGGCTCGGTGAACGTCCATGTAATTCCGCGATCGGAAAAGGCGCGCAGACGGTTATCGTCCAAGGCGAGCAGCGCGCTAAAGCCTCCAAACCGCAGGCCCTTGCTGCGATACTCCCATATCCCCAGCCGCTGCCAGCCGTTCTCAAGCGCCTCGCTCGACCCGGAAACAGAATGGATAATGATCTCAACATCATATCTGGCTTGCAGCGGGGCTCGAAGCCAAGTGCCAGGAGCGAGGCACAGTGCAAGCAGGACGATCTTGAACAGCCGGATGGACACGGATCGCGCTTTCCGCCAGCGCGCCGACCGGGTCAACACATCCATGCGGATGAGCCCCAGTTTCTAATCCATAGGGCCTGCGAAAAGCAGCGGATCAAGCCGCGCCGAATTCCACTTCAGGCTCCAATGCAAATGAGGGCCCGTCGCGCGGCCAGTCGCACCGACATTGCCTATATATTGACCCTGCTCGACGGCTTCCCCTTCTTTCACAGCAATCTTGGACGCGTGGAGAAACGCGCTGTTCAACCCCGCACCGTGGTCGATAATGATCAAACCGCCTTCGAGACTGAAGCCGGTGCGCGCCAGGACAACCACGCCATCAGCCGGCGCCACAAAGGGCACACCCGCTCCC
>JBCCKJ010000211.1:0-4930 GCA_039027455.1 Pseudomonadota bacterium
AAGCTGGTCAAGGAAATCGCGCTCTATGGCGGGGAGATTGGCAAGTTCGTCAGCGAGCCGGTCGAGGCGGACGTGCTGGCGCGCGTCGAAAAACTCGGTCGCAAGGGCGACATCTGATTTCGGCCAACGGCTTCTTTTCAGGTCGTTCGGGGATGGGCCCGAGATCATTCATTGAAGTGTCAGCCGTGCACCGTTAGACGCGGGCGCGAACTTGTTTTGAATTCACGAAGACCATTCCAATGAACCGCTCAATCTTGAAGGCCAGTCCTTTTCTTTTGCTTTTGTGCGCACCGACGGCGGCGTTCGCTCAGGATAGCGACACGCCCGCCGAGGAGACCCCTTCCGACGAAACGGAAGCCGCTGCTGAGGAGGAAGTCGAGGAAGCCGAACCCCAATCTCAGGCGCCGACTTTCTACCCCGACATCAACTATGACACTGAAGCGGACCTCGATACGGTCTGGGTGCTGGATCTTTCTACCGGGGAGCGGATCAAAATTCGATTGATGGATTCGTGGGCCCCAAATCACGTTGCGCGCATTCAAGCGCTGACGCGCAGTGGCTTTTACGATGGCATCATTTTCCACCGCGTCATCGAAGGGTTCATGGCCCAAGGCGGCGATCCCACGGGTACAGGGCAGGGTGGGTCTGAGTTGCCCGATCTCAACGCGGAATTTAACCCGATCCCGCATGTGCGCGGTTCGGTGTCTATGGCGCGCGCAGCCGATGAAGACAGCGCGAACAGCCAATTCTTTATCGTCTTCTACCCGCGCTTCAGTCTGGACAAGCGCTACACCAATTTTGGACGCGTGATCGATAACATGGCCGCTGTGGACGCGATCAATCGGGGTGAGCCGCCGACCGAGCCCACGCGCATCCTGCAGGCCTCGCTCGCCAGCGACAACAAGCGGCGCCCAGTGCCTAGCGTTCCGCAGGCGGAACCAGAGATCACAGCTGATCTGCTGAACGCCCCGCAGTAAACGCGGCGGCTTAACGGAGCTGCCAAATCCATGCGCGTTGATCTGTTTGACTTCGAGCTTCCGCAAGAACGCATAGCCCTGCGCCCGGTGAGGCCACGCGACGCCGCGCGCATGTTGGTCGCCCGAGGGCAAGAAGCTCCGTTCGAAAACGCTGGGGTCCTCGACCTGCCTGACCTATTGGAGCCGGGCGACGCTTTGGTGTTCAACGACACGCGCGTGATCCCCGCCCAACTTGCAGGACGCCGCGCTCATGGTGAGGCCAAAGTCGGCGCAACCTTGCACAAACGGCTCGACCTGCGCCGTTGGCAGGCCTTTATCCGCAACGCCAAGCGAGTGAAGATCGGCGACCAACTCGTCTTCGGAGGCGGCGTGACCGCGATCGCAGAAAAACGCCACGACGAGGGTTCGCTCACGCTGATGTTTGAAGGCGATGAACCGGTTGAGGTTCTGCTCGATCGCGCGGGCACCATGCCGCTCCCGCCTTACATCGCGCAAAAACGCGGCGTGGATCAGCGAGATCTTGAAGACTATCAGACTATGTTCGCGATCGAGGATGGCGCGGTGGCGGCGCCCACGGCCTCGCTCCATTTCACCGATCGCCTCGTCCAAGCTCTGGATGAGCGCGGCATACAGCGTGAAACGCTGACGCTGCATGTTGGGGCGGGCACGTTCCTGCCGGTGAAAGCTGACGACACTGATGATCACGACATGCATTCTGAAATCGGGCGCATCGACGCAGCGACAGCGGAGCGGTTGAACGCGGTGCGCGTCAAGGGCGGACGGCTGATCGCGGTGGGAACCACAGTCTTGCGCTTGCTGGAAAGCGCCGCTCGCGAAGACGGCGTGATTGAGCCGTTTGCCGGCGAGACCGACATCTTCATCACGCCCGGATACACCTTCCGCGCGGTCGATGGGCTGATGACCAATTTTCACCTGCCCAAGTCCACGCTGATGATGCTGGTCAGCGCGCTGATGGGCCGCGAGCGCATGATGGCGGCCTACGCGCACGCCATCGAAAACGAGTATCGGTTCTACTCGTATGGTGACTCCTCGCTGCTCCTGCCCTAGCGGGGATCGCATGTCCGAAACGATCCTCTCCATTCAGGGCCTTACCAAGGTCTATTCCGGCGGCACCAAAGCGCTCGACGGGGTCGATCTTGAGATTCGCAAAGGCGAGATTTTCGCGCTGCTCGGGCCGAACGGCGCGGGCAAGACCACGCTGATCGGCGCCGTCTGCGGACTGGTGCGCCCGACATCGGGCACGATGCACGCGTTCGGCCACGATCTGGCGAATGATTGGCGGCAAGCGAGGGCGAGGATTGGATTGGTCCCGCAAGAGCTGGCGACCGATATGTTCGAGACGGTCTGGCGCGCCGTGTCCTATTCACGCGGGCTTTTCGGCCACGCGGCGGATAAGGCGCGGATTGAAGAGATTCTTCGCTCTTTGAGCCTTTGGGAGAAGAAAGACAGCCAAATCCGCGAGTTATCCGGCGGAATGAAGCGCCGCATTTTGATCGCCAAGGCCTTGTCGCATGATCCTGAATTGTTGTTCCTTGATGAACCCACCGCTGGCGTCGACGTGGAACTGCGCAAGGGGATGTGGGAGCAGATCGCCGCTTTGCGCGAGCGCGGGACCACGATCATTCTGACCACCCATTACATCGAAGAGGCGGAACTGATGGCGGATCGGGTGGGCGTGATCCGCAAGGGGCGCATCCTGATGGTCGATGACAAAGCCACTTTGATGGAGAAGCTCGGCAGCACCGAAGCGCTCATTCAGCTCTCGGAGCCCTTGGCCGAAATGCCCGCCAGCCTTGCCGCATTCCCAGTCGAGCTGCGCGAGGGCGGCCTAGAGCTTTGCTATCGCGGGGGCAGCGGCGAGGGCGGAGGCCGTTCTGAAGTCGCGGAGCTGACCAAAGCGCTGATCCGCGAAGGCATCGACTACACCGGGATCGATATCCACGATTCGTCGCTTGAGGATATTTTTGTCGGTCTGGTCGCTGAGGGAGAAGCGGCATGAGCTTCAGCGCCATCGGAGCTTGGGCGATCTACAAGCGCGAAGTGTTGCGCGCCTTTCGCACGGCGTTTCAGTCTATCCTTGCGCCGGTTCTGCTGGTGTCGCTCTATTTCATCGTCTTTGGCGGCGCTATTGGCAGCCGTATGCCGACGATTGGCGGGGTCGAATACGCCGCGTTCATCATTCCCGGCCTGCTGATGCTGACTCTGCTGGCTGAGACTACGAGCAATTCGAGCTTTGGCATTTACATGCCGCGCTTCACCGGCACGATTTACGAGCTGCTCTCTGCGCCCATTGGCGTTGCAGAAACGCTGATCGGATTTGTCGGCGCGGCGGCGACCAAGAGCCTGATTTTGGCGGCGATTATCCTGACGACGGCGACCTTCTTCGTCGACTACGAGATCAAGTATCCGGTGTTTGCATTCGGCTTTATTGTGCTGGTGGCGGCGAACTTTTCGCTGTTCGGTTTCATCCTTGGTGTGTGGGCGGACAGCTTCGAGAAGCTTGGGATTATCCCGCAGCTCATCCTCGTGCCGCTGACGTTTCTCGGCGGTACATTCTATTCGCTCGAGATGCTGCCTAAACCTTGGGACACCATTGCGTTGTTCAATCCGATTGCCTTCCTGGTCAGCGGGCTCCGCTGGACCTTTTATGGAACCTCGGATGTGTCGATTGGCGTGTCGCTCGGCCTCACCTTGGGCTTCCTGACCGTCTGCGTCGCTATCATCGCGTTCATCTTCAAGACCGGTTGGCGATTGAGAGAGTGATAGGCGAATGAACGCCGAGACGAACACACGCCCCCGTTTTTCCTACACACTGCACACCACGGATGGACGCGCCCGTCGCGGGACCATTTCGATGCAGCGCGGCGATATCCAGACGCCTGCCTTCATGCCCGTTGGCACGGCGGCGACGGTGAAAGCGATGAAGCCCGAAGCGGTGCGCGCGGTGGGCGCGGATATCATCTTGGGCAACACCTATCACTTGATGCTGCGTCCGGGAGCCGAGCGGATGGCGCGTCTGGGCGGCTTGCACCATTTCATGAACTGGCCACGCCCGATTTTGACCGACAGCGGTGGGTATCAGGTGATGAGCCTGTCGGATCTGCGCAAACTTACCGAGAAGGGCGTGGAGTTCCGCAGCCATATCGACGGGTCCAAGCATATGCTGACGCCCGAACGCTCCATGGAAATCCAGCGGCTGCTTGGCTCCGATATTGTGATGGCGTTCGACGAATGCCCGCGTGCGGACCGTCCGCGCGATGAAATCGCCGTGTCGATGGAGCTCTCCATGCGCTGGGCCAAGCGCAGCCGCGAGGGATTTGACGCTGGGGAGGAACACGCTGCGCGCGCGGCACTGTTCGGTATTCAGCAGGGTGCGTTGGATAAGGATTTGCGCCAGATCAGCGCGGACAAGCTCATCGATATCGGCTTTGATGGATACGCCGTCGGCGGGCTTGCCGTGGGCGAGGGGCAGGAGGCGATGTTCGGCGTGCTCGACTACGCGCCCGAGCAACTCCCGACAGACCGTCCGCGCTACCTTATGGGCGTCGGTAAGCCTGATGATCTGGTCGGCGCGGTCGAGCGCGGGATCGATATGTTCGATTGCGTCCTGCCGACCCGTTCGGGGCGCAACGGTCAGGCGTTCACGTGGAATGGCCCCATCAATCTGCGCAACGCCAAGTTTGCCGAGGATCAGGAGCCGATTGATTCGACATCCGATTGCGCCGCGTCGCGCGACTATTCGAAAGCCTATCTGCACCATCTGGTGAAGTCGGGCGAAATGCTGGGGGCCATGCTTCTAACCGAGCACAATCTGGCCTTCTACCAAGCCTTGATGAAGGCGATGCGCGATGCCATTGAACAGCAGCGCTTCGCCGCTTTTGCCGCCGATTTCCGGCACCAATACCTTGGAAGTTCGTAAGTAATGCCCAAAC
>JBCCKJ010000212.1:0-4901 GCA_039027455.1 Pseudomonadota bacterium
GAGCCGGCGGAATAGGGGATCACGGACATGAGCAAGAACACTCCTGATCAAGGTGTCTTTGAAGGCCACAAAAAGCTTGAGAAGAATGTCACGCTGCTGGCAGCGGCCACCTTCGTGACGGTGGCCATCGGAGGGATCGTCGAGATCGCTCCCTTGTTCTGGATCGACAACACGATCGAGAAGGTTGAGGGCATGCGGCCCTACACCCCGCTCGAACTGGCGGGCCGCGACATCTACATTCGCGAAGGGTGCTACACCTGCCACAGCCAGATGATCCGGCCGTTCCGCGACGAAGTTGAGCGGTATGGACACTATTCTCTCGCGGCGGAAAGCATGTACGATCATCCCTTCCAATGGGGATCGAAGCGCACTGGTCCCGATCTCGCGCGTGTTGGAGGGCGCTATTCCGACGAATGGCATGTTCAACACTTGAAGAACCCGCAAAGCGTGGTCCCGCGCTCGATTATGCCGGGCTACAGTTTTCTAGCCGACACACCGCTCGAAATCGCCAATGTGTCGGCCAATCTGATCGCGTTGAACCGGGTGGGCGTGCCCTACTCCGATATCGATATCGAGATGGCTGAGACCGACCTGATCGCGCAGGCCGATCCTGATGTGGACGAAGGCGATCTTTTGGAACGCTATCCCAAAGCGCAAGTGCGTGACTTTGATGGCGATCCCACACGCGTGACCGAAATGGACGCCATCATCGCGTACATGCAGATGCTCGGCACGCTCGTGGATGTCGATAGCGTCAAAGCGCAGGAAGAGCTGGCAGAGGAGGCGGGACGATGAGTTTCTACGAAATCCTTCGCCACTTCGCAGACAGCTGGTTTCTGCTCATGATTTTTGGTCTCTATCTGCTGCTATGCGGATGGCATTTCTTGCCCCGTACTAAGGACGGCGTTGAGCAGGCCAAAATGAGCATCTTGAGGGAGGACGATGATGTCTGACCAGCAAAAGAGCAACATTGATGAAGCCACCGGGACCGAATTTGTCGGCCATGAGTGGGATGGCATCGAGGAATTGAACACCCCGCTGCCGCGCTGGTGGCTGTGGACGTTCTACGCGACAATCGCTTGGAGCCTCGTTTATGTCGTTCTCTATCCGGCATGGCCCCTTGTCAGCAGCGCAACGCAAGGCGTGCTTGGATGGTCAAGCCGCGGGGAGCTCGCCAAAGACATCCAGTCCGCCGAAGCCTCGCGTCAGGAAGTCTTTGATCAGATTGCCGCTATCGAACTCGCCAATCTTCCCGATAATCCGGCGCTCATGCAGCAGGCCGTCGCTGGTGGAGCAGCCGCCTTCAAGGTCAATTGCGTCCAGTGCCACGGCGCGGGTGCGGCGGGCTACGAAGAGTATGGCTACCCCAACCTCAACGATGACGACTGGATTTGGGGCGGTGACCTGAATGAAATCGAATACACGCTCAATCACGGCATTCGCTGGGATGGATCGGACGAAACGCGTCTTGCGTATATGCCCGCCTTTGAAGGTATCTTTGATCGCGATCAGGTCGATTCGCTCGCCAATCATGTGCTCTCGCTAAGCGCTAAAACGGAAAGCAGCGCTGCCGGTGCGGAGCTTTACGCTCAGAATTGCGCCGCGTGCCATCAGCCCAACGGTGCAGGAGATCCCATCCAAGGAGCCCCCGCACTCAACGACGCGATCTGGCTCTACGGCGGGGACATCGCAAACATCCGCCAGCAGATTAAAGCGCCGCGCCACGGTGTTATGCCTGGCTGGCAAAACCGATTGGATCCGGTGACGATCAAGATGCTCGCCGCGTACGTTCACTCACGTGGTGGCGGGGAAGAGATTGAGGCGCCTGCCGACGTGGTCGCCGAAACGGACACTCAGGAGATAGCCAGCGCCGCTGAAGCCGGGGGCGATGGACAATCCTGATATTCTCGACAAACCGTCTGATGGCAATTCAGACGGACGCGATTGGGGGGCTGCGCTAACGCAATCCTCCCCATCGCCAAAGGCGGCGGCGCGTGGCCTGTCCCCAAAGCCCGCGCCGCCCCACCTTGAACTCTACGAGAAACGCAAGAGCGTTCATAACAAGCGGATTGATGGACCTTTCCGCCGTTTCAAGTGGTTGGTGATGCTGGTCACACTAACGATCTACTATGTAACGCCCTGGCTTCGCTGGGATCGTGGCCCCTTTGCGCCTGACCAAGCCGTCCTGATCGACCTCGCGCATCGACGCTTTTACATGTTCGATATCGAGATCTGGCCGCACGAATTCTACTTCGTGGCTGGCATGCTCATCATGGCAGGTATTGGCCTGTTTCTTGTGACCAGCGCGGTGGGACGAGCGTGGTGCGGGTACGCCTGCCCTCAAACCGTGTGGACCGATCTGTTCCAACATGTTGACCGGTTCTTCGACGGGGATCGCAACGCCCGGATGCGTTTGGACAAGGCCCCATGGGGCCCGGGCAAGGTCGCGCGGCGGACCAGCAAGTGGACCGTCTACCTGCTGATCTCAATGGTCACAGGCGGCGCGTGGATTCTCTACTTTGCCGACGCGCCGACGCTCTTCGTCGACTTCTTCACGGGCCAAGCCGACTTCGTCGCCTACGCCACCGTAGGCATCCTAACCGGCACAACATTCTGGCTGGGCGGGTTCATGCGCGAACAGGTGTGCATTTATATGTGTCCGTGGCCACGCATTCAGGGCGCCATGCTCGATGAAAAGTCGCTCATCGTCACGTATAAGGATTGGCGCGGCGAAGAACGCGGAAGCCTGAAAAAGGCCGAGCGCGAACCTGAGCGCTACGGTGACTGCATTGACTGCAAGGAATGCGTCGCTGTTTGCCCGACCGGGATCGACATCCGCGAAGGCCAACAGATTGGCTGCATAACCTGCGCCTTGTGCATCGACGCCTGCGACCGCGTGATGAAAGACATTGGACGACCGCGCGGCCTGATCGATTACGCGACTTTGGAACAATGCCAAGCGGAAAGCTCTGGCGCGCCGGCGCAGCCCGCGTGGAAAGCTTTACTGCGTCCGCGCACTTTCATCTATTTTGGCGCCTGGGGCGCAATCGGCCTTGCCATGTTGTTTGCTCTTGGCACGCGCACCCACACCGACATCACCGTGTCCCCCGATCGCAACCCGCCCTATATGTTGATGAAGGACGGATCGGTGCGCAATTCCTACACCTTACGCCTGCGCAATATGGAAGCGCGCCCGCGAGCTATGGAGATAGCGCTCGTTGGATTGCCCGACGGCGCGAAGATGTGGACCGACACGATCGGCCTTGATGCCGCCGCGCCGCAGCAAACCATCGACGTGCCCGCTAACGAGACCAAGATAGTGCGCGCTTATGTTGTGATCCCTGAAGGGACGAGCGCCGAGGCGTTCAGCTTTCAGCTCACGTCGCTTGATGAGCAGGGCGAGCGGGACGCACAAGAAACCACCTTTGCCATGCCGGGAGACTTCTAAGTGAGCGAGCAAGGAAAGGGGCGTTTTACAGGGAAGCACATGGTGTGGACCATGGTGGGCGGCTTTGGAGTGGTCGCCGCAGTTAACTTCTACATGGCCAGTCTGGCAGTGGGAGGTTTTCACGGGATCGTCGTCGAGAATTCCTATGTTGCGAGCCAGAAGTTCAACGATTGGATTGACGAAGCGGACCAAATGGAGGCTCTCGGGTGGGGAGCCAGCGCCACGCATTTGGACGATGGCCATGTCCTGATTGCGACCAAGGGCGTTCCAGAAGGCGCGGTCGTTAGGGCCGCGCTGCGCCGCCCAATCGGAACGAAGCAGTTTGCCGATCTGACTTTCGCGCCTGCGGGAGAGGGAAAATTCTGGTCACTTGAGCCGGTCGCAGATGGACGCTGGACAATCCGCGTCACGATTGAAGCAGACGGCGACACTTGGGCGCAGGAGCACGCGCTGCCATGAACGCTCACGGCCTTACTCTTGATGAAGCTCGATCAACCGAAAGCCAGCTTGTCGGCACGCGTTTTACGGTACCTGGGATCAAATGCGCCGGCTGCATCGGCAAGATTGAGCGCGAACTCCCAAAACTTGATGGAATTGCGAGCGCACGGGTCAATTTTTCGGCCAAACGAGTCGCTATCCAACACGATCCAAGTTTGGATGAGAGCGAGCTAACGCGGGCGCTGCTTTCGCTAGGGTTTGAAGCGCAACACGTGGCCGATAATCCCATGGGCACTGAAGCTAAGGAACGACGCAGGTTGATGCGCGCCTTGGCTGTCGCGGGATTTGGCATGATGAACATCATGCTCTTATCCGTCAGCGTGTGGTCCGGGGCGGAAGGGACTACCAGAGAGCTGTTTCATTGGCTTTCAGCGCTGATCGCGCTGCCCGTGATAGCGTATTCCGGTCAGCCGTTTTTCGCCAGCGCTTGGATGGCGTTGAAGTACCGGCGCACCAATATGGACGTGCCGATCTCTATTGGCGTGATCTTGGCAACAGCTCTAAGTCTTTACGAGACCGTGACTGGAGGACAGCACGCTTACTTTGAAAGCGCGGTGATGCTCCTGTTCTTCCTTTTGGCGGGCCGCGCGCTAGACGCTGTGATGCGCGATCGCACCCGCGATGGGATCGGCGCGCTGTTGGGCCGCATGGGTAAAAGCGCGAGCGTCATCACAAGCGACGGATCGTCTTCGCGCATAGATGCCGATGAGCTCGAACCGGGAATGCTAGTTCTGGTTGCGGTAGGAGAAGCATTGGCGGCGGATGGCGAAGTGGAAGACGGTCAAAGCGCGATCGACAACTCCATGCTGACCGGTGAGAGCGCGCCCGAGACGATCCAAGCGGGAGATCCCGTTCACGCAGGGGCGATCAATGTCATCGCGCCGATACGCGTGCGATTGACGCGCACCGCCGATGACACGGCGATTGCCGAGATCGCGCGCCTTATGGACGAAGC
>JBCCKJ010000213.1:0-4862 GCA_039027455.1 Pseudomonadota bacterium
ATAGGAGCGGGACTAGATGATTCCGCGCTCTTCGAGATCCGCCATCGTGACGCTGTCCATGCCAAGCAGTTCGCCATAGATCAGCTCGTTGTGCTGACCTAGGTCCGGACCAACAGTCTCGACATGCCCGGGCGTCGCTGAAAGCTTGGGCGCGACGTTCTGCATCTTGAAGTTTTCGTGGCGCGGGTGATCGCGTTCGATTATCGCCTCGCGCGCTTCGAAATGCGGATCGGCGAGCATTTCGGGCGCGCGGTACATATTGCCCGCCGGGACGCCGTATTCCTCACACATATCAAGCACTTCAACACTCGTGTATTGGCTCGTCCATTCGCCGATCAGGTCATCCAATTCGGCCTGACGCTCACCGCGCGCGACGTGGCTGTTGTAGCGCGGATCATCGCCCAATTCGGACACGCCCATCATCGCCGACATCCGCTTCCACACGCTGTCCTGGTTGCCCGCCACCAGCACGCTGCCATCCTTCGTCGGATAGACGTTGGAAGGCGCGATTTTGGGAAGGAGCGATCCGGTGCGCTCGCGGATATGTCCGGTGACAGTGTATTCAGACACGGTCGATTCCATCATCGCCAGCACCGCCTCGTAAATGGCGGAATCCACCACTTGTCCCTCACCCGTTTGGTGCCGATGGTTGAGCGCCATCAGCGCGCCAAGGCACGCGTAAGTGGCGGCAAGCGAATCCCCGATCGAGAGACCAGCGCGGCTCGGGGGCCGGTCCGGTTCACCCGCAATGTAGCGCATGCCGCCCATCGCTTCGCCAATGCCGCCATAGCCCGCGCGGCTCGAATACGGTCCGCTTTGGCCATAGCCAGAGACGCGGATCATAATCAGCGCCTTGTTGATCGCGTGCAGGTCTTCCCAGCCCAGATTCCAGCGCTCCAGCGTGCCGGGGCGGAAATTCTCGAGCAGAAAGTCGGCCTTCTCGACCAGTTGCCTGACGATCGCCTGGCCCTCTTTTTCGCGCAGATTGACCGTGATCGACTTCTTGTTGCGCGCGACGACCGAGAACCACAGCGGGATGCCCTGCCCCCAATTGCGCATCGCGTCGCCCACCTTGGGAGGCTCAATCTTGATCACCTCGGCACCGTGATCGGCCATAAGCTGCCCGCAAAACGGACCAGCGATCAGCTGCCCCATCTCGATCAGCCGCAGTCCGGCCAGAGCCCCTTGTCCC
Organism: Pseudomonadota bacterium; assembly: GCA_039027455.1. Classification (GTDB taxonomy): domain Bacteria; phylum Pseudomonadota; class Alphaproteobacteria; order Sphingomonadales; family Sphingomonadaceae; genus Erythrobacter. The sequence goes on from JBCCKJ010000213.1 coordinate 1,193, forward strand.
ATGTCATCACCTTTCAATTCGATTCGCCGAGCGCCTGCAAACTCTCAAACCCAAGGGCGGTCTAAACCGACACAAACGGCCTTATGCGCGACACAGACCGACCAAGAGGAACGCAAGGCACCCCAAGACGTTGTGAAAATCACACGCCTTGAGCTCGCATGTGTGAGCCGCGCCTATACGCATCCTGTTTGCTTTTGTATACAATTTGCGTAAGGGGATTTTCTAAACTGCAGCGGGCCAAAGCGATTCCCATGGATCCTAACAGCATCGAACTGGTGGAAGTGGGTCCGCGCGACGGGCTTCAGAACGAACCAGACATCGTCAGCACGGCCGACAAGCTGGCGCTGATCGAGCGAATGCTGGATTATGGGGCGCGGCGGTTGGAAGTGGCGAGCTTTGTTCACCCCAAGCGTGTTCCGCAAATGGCCGACGCCGAAGCGGTGATCGCTGCACTGCCCGATATGTCCAAAGCGACTTACATTGGTCTCTGCCTCAACAAGCGCGGCGTGATGCGCGCCCTGGCCACCAAGGAAGGCGGCGCGCGCGGGATCGATCAAGTCGGCTGCGTTATCGTGGCGAGCGACACCTTTGGCCAGAAGAACCAGGGCCAGACCATCGCCGAAGGGATCGCCGAGAACCGCGACATGATCCGCTTCGCCAAGTCCGAAGGTCTCTCCGCGCAAATCACCATCTCCGCTGCATTCGGTTGCCCGTTCGAGGGTGAGGTGAAGTCGGATACGGTCCTCGCGATTGCTGAAGAGCTCGCCGCCGAAGGGCCGGTTGAGATCGCGCTGGCCGACACAATCGGCGTCGGCGTGCCCCCTCAAGTGAGCGAGTTATTCTCCCGACTAGGCGACCTTCTAGGCGGCGCCATCCCGATGCGCTGCCACTTCCACAACACACGAGGCACCGGCATCGCCAACGCCTGGGCCGCCTATGAGGCAGGCGTCCGGGTGTTCGATGCCTCGCTCGGCGGCCTTGGGGGCTGCCCCTTTGCTCCCAAGGCCACCGGCAACATTGCCACCGAAGACCTGATCTATCTGATGGACAAATCGCAGATTGAAAGCGGCGTGGCGCTCGATCGCGCCATCGCGGCCAATCGCTGGTTTGCCCAAATCCTGAATCGCGAATTGCCTTCGCTTGTCGCCCGCGCGGCGTAAGCGAAAGCGCCCTTAAACGGACCCATTTGGTTGGAGAACACATGACCTACAGGCTGGGTGTCGACGTTGGCGGCACATTCACCGACCTGCTCCTGTTTGACGAGAGCACCGGCGCGTTTTGGCGGCACAAAACGCCTTCGACCCCGCATGACAGTTCCGAGGGGATCCTGAACGGAGTTAAAGCGATCACCGCCGATGCGGGCGTTTCGGCCAAGGATATTCAGTATTTCCTTCACGGAACGACCGTTGCGACCAACGCGGTGCTGGAAGGCAAAGGCGCGCGGGTCGGCCTGATCGTGACCGAAGGGTACCGCGATATCATGCAGATTGCGCGCAGCTTCGTGCCTGGCGGCCTCGCGGCGTGGATCGTATGGCCCAAACCACAGCCTCTCGCCTCTCTGGAAGACACGATAGACGTGCCCGGACGCATGGACGCCGACGGCAACATCGTACGCCCGCTCAACGAAGACGCGGTGCGCGCCGCGCTGCAAAAGCTGAAATGCCAAGGGATCGAGGCGCTGACCGTCAGCCTGATCAACGCCTATGTGAACGGCGAACAGGAAAAGCGGATCGGCGAGATAGCCGCGGAAGAGTTGCCCGGCATCCCCGTGTCGCTCAGCCACGAAGTGCTGCCCGAAATGCAGGAATACGAGCGCACGCTCTCCACCGTGGCCAATGCGGCGGTGCGCCCGGTAGTCGGCAAGTATGTCTCGAATCTGCGCGGAAAGCTCGAAGACGAAGGGCTGGAAGGCAAGCTTTCGCTCCTGCGCTCGGATGGCGGCTTGATGAGCAGTCACAAAGCCGAAGAGCACCCGGTGAACATTCTGATGTCCGGCCCGGCGGGCGGAGTGACCGGCGCCAAGTGGGTCGGCAAGAACGCCAACCTCAACAACATCCTCACGCTTGATGTGGGCGGCACCTCGACCGATGTGGCGTTGATCGAAGGGTTGGAAGCGCGGCGCGTGCGCACGACCGAAGTCGGGCACCTCTCGGTGCGAGCCTCCGCACTCGACGTGAAAACGGTGGGCGCGGGGGGCGGCTCCATCGCCCACGTGCCGGAACTGACCGGCGCGCTGCGGGTGGGTCCGGAAAGTGCGGGCGCGGTGCCTGGGCCGGTGGCCTACGGTAAGGGCGGCGAACTCCCAACGGTGACCGACGCTAACGTGGTCCTCGGCTACCTACCCGAAGACCTGCTGGGCGGCAGTTTCCAACTGGACCGGGAAGGCGCGAAGAAAGCGGTTCAGACCATCGCTGATGCGCTGGGGGTAAGCCTGATGGAGGCCGCGCGCGGCATCATCGATATCGTCAACGAAAACATGTTCGGCGCGCTGCGCATGATCAGCGTCCAGCAAGGCTACGACCCGCGCGAATTCGCGGTGATGGGCTTTGGCGGTGCGGGACCATTGCATGTGAACGCGGTGGCGAAGCTGATGGGCAGTTGGCCTGCCGTGTCACCCGTCTCCCCCGGCGTGCTCTGCGCGCTGGGCGATGCAACCACGCAAATGCGCACCGAAACCGCGCGCAGTTTCTCCAAGCTCGCCAAGGACACCGAGGTGGCCGATCTGGTCGCAGTGCTGCGCGAAATGGCCGATCAGACACGGGGCGAATTGCTCGCCGATGGTGTCGACGAAGCGGATATCACGGTCGAGTTCGAAGTCGACATTCGTTACGCGGGGCAGGCTTTTGAAGTGCCACTGACGATTGATGAGGCGACGCTCGAAGCCGACGGCATCCACGGCATTCTGTCGCGGTTTGATGAAGAGCATAACCGCCTCTTCACCTTCAACATGGACACGCCGCACGAAATCGTGAACCTGCGCGCGGTGGCGCTGGGCCAAGCGCCCGCCCTGCCCGCCACAGAATTGCCCAAGGGCAATGGCGATCCGATAGACGCCAAGATTCGCGACCACACCTTGTGGATGGACGGCGCCGAGCACGCCGCGGTCATCTACGACCGCGCCAAGCTCAAGCAAGGCGATATCATCCCCGGTCCCGCGATTGTGACCGAGATGGATTCCACCACTCTTATCGAAACCGGCTGCGTCGCCACGGTCGACGCTTCGGGCAACATTCTGATTAACCCGGTTGAAGGGGCCTAAACCGATGCCAGCGCACATCATCGAAACCAACACCACGCCCTTCGCCGCGATCGATATCGATCCGGTCACGCTCGACATTATCGAGAACGCGCTGCGCAACGCGCGCATCGAAATGGACGCGACGCTGGTGCGCACGGCCATGTCGCCTGGCATCCGCGAACAGGGCGACGCCTTCCCCATGATCGCCGACCCTTCGGGCAAGATGATCGTGGGCCAGTTCGGGAGCTTTATCGACGGCTTCCTGAAGGGCTTTGACGGCACGCTGGAGGACGGGGACATGATCTTCCTGTCCGATCCCTATTCCTGCGAAGGCGCGGTCAGCCACTCAAACGATTGGTTGGTGCTGCTGCCCGTTTTCAAGGACGGACGCCTCATCGCCTACACCGCGATGTTCGGCCACCAGTCCGACAT
>JBCCKJ010000214.1:0-4851 GCA_039027455.1 Pseudomonadota bacterium
GTACAGGGCAAAGGCCAAGACCAATCCCCAACCAACAAGCCGGCCCATGGCGAGCGCAATCACGACCAGGGCAAAGAGCGCTCCGTTAATGATCCAGTTGAAGCGGGCTTCCTGCATATGGGCGGTGCGCATTCGCTCTTCGGTTGCGAAGGTGAGCGGCATCCAACTTCCCGTTGAAGAACGGAGCCCGACGAGTATCTCGGCGGTTTCGCCCGCTTCCATCCAAAGCGGCACAACGAGATATTGGCTAACTACAGGGCGTTCGTCGAATGGGGTGCTCCGATCGGCTGCAAGTAGAGTTTCTGGCGCTGTGTCGGCGCTGCGCTTCTGCACCAGAAGCTCGTCCACAAAAGGTCTTTGGACGTCAATCATCCAGCGGCCAGGCCGGTCCGATCTGTTGGTAACTTCGACAAGCAACCAAACCGCGCCCTTCTGATTTCCAAAATCGACCCACGGGCTATTCAGATCTTGAAACTCCGCTCGGCGTGAGAGTGCTTCTGCGGGATCAAGGCGTTCGCTTTCATCGATCAGATACTTCAAAGCATCAAACGGTTGCAGATGCGCGTTACCTTGAGGGAGGGCCACCGCCTGATCATCACCTTGCGGAGCTTGCGCAATGGCGGGGGCATTGATGACGAACAAGGCCATCATCGCAAGAATGGCTACCATTATGGTGCCGAAGGGCTCTCGCAATTGAGTTGGGACGGCAAGCATAATGATCGATCTACGGCCTGCGGCGGCTACGAGGCATGGGGCTGATCCCCCATCCATGTCGAACGCGCTTGTAGAGCAGGGGCTAGAGTTGTTTGTGCTCATCCAGCAGCCCCTCTCTCAGCGCGTAGGTAAGCAAAGCCGAGACGGAATTGACGCCCAGTTTAGCCATCAGGCTAGCGCGGTGCTTCTCGACCGTTTTGGGGCTGATGAAGAGCTTTTCGCCTATGGCGTTGTTCTGGTGACCCGCCGCAATTAAGTCGAGCACTTCGCGTTCCCGATCGGTCAGTTCCTCGCGCTGGGGTTCAGCCGCTAGGCGTTCGGAGACCTCTTCGGCCACAAATTTGCCCCCCGCTAGCACGTGCAAAAAGCCGCGCCGCATCTCGCCGGGATCGGCGGATTTTAGGAACAAGCCATCAACCCCGGCTGAGAGCCAATCCGCGAGCATCGAAACGGATGTGAAGCCTGTAATGACGATAACACGCGTCTTGGGCGACCATCGCCTTGCCTCGCCATAGACTTGAATCCCCCGCGCCAAAGGCATCGCCGCGTCCAAAAGCAGCAGATCAGGCGAGTGCTCCTTTACCAGAGCAATGGTTTCAATGCCATTCGACGCCTCGGCGACGATCTCGACATTTCCGATGTCGGCCAGGATGCCAGAGAGCGACTGGCGCACGATCGCGTGATCGTCGGCGATGATCGCACGCTTCTTCCCCATTGACCTTTCACATTCCCCAAAAAGTGACGGCTTACAGCACCATAGGTCGATTTGGGCGGAGGGTGCAAATCGCTCCAAGTTCTCGCCCAACGACGATCCTGACCCGATGGGTGATCTACCCCATGCGACGCCTGTTTGGTGGGGTTAGCCCAGTGACATCACGGTCTGGCCGGAAGGCTTGAGGCCGACGGTAGAACGAAGCCCCGGATAGCATTCCAACAGCCTTGGGATCGATGGGCGTCACGAAGGGGAAATTGCAATGAATGTGGTGCTTAAATCGGCGATTCTCGCAGGGGCGGTCGCCCTTGGCATGGCGGGAGTAGGAACGCCCGCGCAGGCCCAGGTTGCCGCGGCGTTGCCAATGGTGGAAACGGTTGCCCAAGGCGAGGCCACCGACGCTGATGGAACCTATGTTGTCTCCACCATCAACAAGCGCATCACCATCGAAAACGGACGCGCGTATGTGATTGACCCTTGGAAGACCGCGCTGATCTTCACAGTCAAAGCGGGCATGGTGACCCTGCAAAACTTCCGTCAAACCGGGCCCAATACCTTCGAAGCCGATGATTTGCCCATGATGGGCAAGGTTGTCTTCAATCGCCAACCCAACGGCACGCTGCAGGGCGTCGTGCAAGGCGCGATGGGGGAAGCAAAATACGCTCTCGTCCCCACAGAATACGCCTCGGTCGGTGACGGCTCCAGCGGTGGGGACGTCGGCGTTGGCGGCGGCGGGGTGCCCGCCATTGCTCAAAACCGGGTCTATCAACTTTGGGTCAGCGAATCCCAATGCGTCGATTCCGACTTATTCAGAAAGACATATGGCGGCGTCTTCAACATCAGCATGAAGGACGCGAACGGCAATCGGGTCACGTCCAAGAACCGCAACTTCAAAGTGAAGTGCACCAAGAAGGGACCGCGAAAACAGAACTACAAGTTCTACAGTTCTGGTCCGGGCGCTCTCACGGTCACCGTCCCACCGGGAGAGAAAACCGTCAGCGGCATGCGGGTTGGTGGCAAGAACACCAGCGGGAAGAATGTCACGTTTGATCGTTCGCACAGCACCTTGCTCGAACGCACGATCAACCAAGCGAACCTTCTCGAAGTCGGCCAAACGCTTAGAGACACGACCCTATTGACGGGCAAGGCCGGTGATGCGCGTCTTTATGTTACGCTTGCGCTCAAAAGGATGCAGTGATGCGCGTGAAGACTCTGCTCACGCTCTTCGGGGCGACCGCTATGGCCGGAACAACGCTCGCGCCGCTTGAGCCGGCTAACGCACAGGTCCCCGCATTCCTGCCCAACAAGGAAGCGGTCGCCGCAGGTGAGTCGATGGCGATCGACGGTGACTGGCACGTCAACACGATCGACCGGGTTATCCGGATAGAGCGGGGCCGGGCCTACGCGGTGGAAGGATGGACTCACGCTTTCATCTTGAGCGTGCAGCCCGACATGGTGACTATCCAGAATATCCAGCAGGTCAACGAAACCGAGTATGTCGGGGACGACCTGCCCATGATGGCCCGTGTGACATTGCGTGTGGTTTCCCCGGATCGGATTGAGGCGACGGTTCCAGGGCTTCTGGGTCCGGCGCGATACACGCTGACCCGTGTAGCGGGCAGCGCAAATCCCATTGGTGACCGTCCGCCGATGTTTGAGCAGGCTACCGGTCCAGGCAGGCTAACCCCCCAACCGGATCAACGGTTTGCATCCTTAGCCGAGGCCTTTGGCTCACCCCGCGCGGTGGCGGAGACATTTCGCGGTTGTCCTATCCCGGCCAGCGTCCGGCAGGGAACTCCGGTGCCAAGCTCTCAGGACACTCCCCGCGATCGTGTGACCGGTCGTCAATTTGCGCCTGTCGCAGATGAGCAACCCGCTACGGACCTGAGAGATGCGTGCTGGCGGCGTTTGGACGGGGTGTGGGTGGAAAACCGCGATCCTGCGTTCGACACGTCGAAAAACGACGGAAGCGCTTGGGATGTCCAAGGCCAAGCGCTCGCGGGGTTGCTGCACGGGAATTACACGACCCCCGAAACGCTTTTCATCGCGCCGGGCGAAAGCACAGAGGATGAATTGTGGGTCATGTCAGGCACAGGCGAGATGCGTTTCACGCGCTTCGCGTCGGGCGACGGCACCTCGATTGAAAGCCTGATCGGTCAGACCGGCGTCACGAAACGGTATCAGGGGGATGGCGGTTCGTCTTTGGGCGGTGAATTGATGGTCGATTACACGGCCGGAAATGAAATGCGCATTCGGCTTGGCAATCGGCAATTCGTACGCCCGGATCGACCAACGGACAACGATCTCTCCATGGATGACGTGTTCGTAATCCAATATCAGACCGACAATTTTGCCGCGAACCTGAAGGGCTACGATGTCCTTACGCAGGACCCCTTTCAGTTAATGAACAACACCAAGGGCGAGGTCTTTTCGCGGCGCGATCGTGACGAGTACCGTATTCAGGAAAAATACGCGGTTCCCTTTGGCTTTACGCTTCGCAACGAGCTCCTGCAGGGCAACGTGTATCGTCGCACCTTCAACTCGAGCGAGCGCGAGATTCAGGAAAGCGCGAAGACCGCTTTCGGCGAGAATGCCACAATCAGCTATTCAGGCGCAGTCAACTCGATGATGGCTGCGATCCCAGGGGCCGGGCAGATGTCCGACACAGGGCTTAGCGTTGGCCGTCAAAGCTCGCGTGAAACCATGAGCGCCATGCGCAACAGCCAATCGGTGGCACAACTGGTCGGGTATTCGCGCGCTAAGAGCTACGCCATTATCGTAGACCATTCCGACGCTAAGCTGTCCGGCGATTTCATGACGGCGGTCGAAGACGCGCGCCTTGCCGGTGACTATCGCGCTTTGGTCAATCGGTTTGGAACGCATTACGCCTATGCCGTAACATACGGTGCCAGCGCCAAGATGACGCAGGACATATCGGAAGAAGCGTTTTCGACCGTTCTAAGCGAAACCGAGGGTGACCGAACCGAAGCGGAATTGCGCATTCACGGCAGCTCGGTCGGCGGTTTTAACGAAAGCATGCGTGGCGGTCTGAACGGGACTAGCGGCTCCATCGGCAATGAAGGCGGCCGATTTGTCGCCGTTGGAGGAAACGGTTCGTGGGACTCGGGCGGATACTCGCGCGGCGATCGGGTCGCACCGATCCTGTTGGACCTGCGCCCGCTCGACGAGCTGCTTAACCCTATCAACTTCCCGGACCAGCCCGAAGTGTACACTCGCGTTCGCGCCGAACTGGCCCAATCCATCAACTCGTATCTAGCATCGCAAACCGCTCCACTAAGCAGCGAACGGTTGATTTCGAAAGTCGCCTTTACGCCGAAGCCTCCACCTAAACCGGAAGCCGAGATCGAAGAGTGGCACGTCTACGTGCGCCAGATCAATTGCAAGAAGGTCGGCGTTGGAACAAC
>JBCCKJ010000215.1:0-4839 GCA_039027455.1 Pseudomonadota bacterium
CACTTTTGAGGATCGCCGCAAAACCTCGCAAAACTGGGTGGCGGTCGGCACCAACGCTTAAACGACTTTACTGGGAGAGACACACGACATGAAAGCTATTCGCACGCACGAAGTGGGCGGCCCCGAAACCCTCACCCTCGATGAAATCGACGTGCCCACCCCCGGCAAAGGCGAAGTGCTCGTCGCGGTGAAAGCGTGCGCGATCAATTATCCCGACACGCTGATGATCCGGGATCTCTACCAGTTCAAGCCCGAGCGCCCCTATTCGCCCGGCGGAGAGCTGGCGGGAATCGTCGAGGCGGTCGGCGAAGGCGTCGACAACTACAAAGTGGGTGACCGCGTGATGGCGGGCATGGGCAATGGCGGCCTTCGCGAGAAGGCGATTGTACCAGCAAACCGCATGTTCCCCGTGCCCGACGGCGTGCCGTTTGAGAAGGCGGCTTCGCTGCTGATGACGTATGGCACCACCATCCACGGCCTGAAAGATCGCGGACACATCACGGAAGGCGACGTGGTCCTGATCCTTGGCGCGGCGGGCGGCGTTGGCCTCTCCGCCATTGAACTCGCCAAAGCTTATGGCGCGCGCGTGGTCGCCGCCGTGTCTAGCGAAGCCAAGGGCGAAGTCGCCACCAAAGCGGGCGCGGACGAAGTGGTGATCTACCCGCGCGATGAGATGGACAACGCGGCTTCGAAAGAGCTTGCCAACGCGTTCAAAGCGGCCTGCGGTCCGAACGGCGCGAACATCGTCTACGACATTGTGGGCGGCCAGTATTCCGAGCCCGCCCTTCGCTCGATCGCCTGGGAAGGCCGCTTTCTGGTGGTCGGCTTCCCGGCGGGGATCGCCAAAATGCCGCTCAACCTAACCCTGCTCAAATCCTGCGACATCTGCGGTGTGTTCTGGGGTGCGTTCACCGCGCGCGAGCCCGCGAAGTTTGTCGCGCAGGTGCAAGAGCTTTTCCAACTGATGCAGGACGGCAAGATCGACCCGCTCGTCTCCGAAACCTTCCCGCTCGAACGCGCGGGCGACGCCATCGCCAAGCTGGAAAACCGCGAGGCGGTGGGCAAGCTCGTCGTCACGATGGACTAAAGCGCAACCGATTGCCGAGTTTGGCGCGGATCACCTTGTCGCTGCGCAAGCTCGCCCCTATTCAAAGATGGAACACACCCGGAGGGATCGATGACCGACTTTAACGACCGCGAGCGCGCGGAAGAAGCCAAGTTCGCAATGGACGAAGAAGCCGCGTTTCGCGTGGCTGCCCGTCGCAACCGATTGCTGGGGGAATGGGCCGCAGGGTTGATGAACCTGACCGATGAAGAAACCGACGCCTACAAAAAGTCGGTGGTTCAGGCAGACTTTGAAGAGGCGGGCGATGAAGACGTGATCCGCAAACTGCTGGGCGATCTCACCGCGGCCGAAACCGATGTCAGCGAAGCGGATATCCGCGCCAAGCTTGATGAAATGGCGGTGGAAGCCAAGCGCCAGATCATGAGCGAGCTCTGATCGCAAGCCTTTAGGAGACGCGGCCATGCCCATGAGGGGTGAAGACATTATCTCTGCGATTGAAGCCGAACTGCCCGGTGCGGTGGTGGAGCTTACCGATCTGGCGGGCGACGATAACCACTGGGCCGCGCGCGTCACCGCGCCCCAATTCGCGGGCAAAACACGCGTCGCGCAGCACAAAATGGTCTACGCCGCGTTTGGCGAAAAGATGGGCGGCGAATTGCACGCCTTGCAAGTTACCACAGTGGTGCCCAAGTAAGGGGCGAGCGGAATGTTTTCCGCGTCCTGTTCACACTGAAAGTCTGAAGGTCGAGCGCTGATGGCTGATATCAATTCGCGAATTTCCACCCTCGTTGGCGACAACGATGTCGTCCTCTTCATGAAGGGCACCCCGCTGTTCCCGCAATGCGGCTTTTCCAGCAAGGCGGTCGCCATCCTCGATCACGTCGGCGTGACCTACGAAAGCGTGGACGTGTTGCAAGACATGGAAATCCGGCAGGGCATCAAGACCTATTCGGATTGGCCCACGATCCCGCAGCTTTACGTGAAAGGCGAGTTTGTCGGCGGCAGCGACATCATGATGGAAATGTTTGAAGCCGGTGAGCTTCAACAGCTGATGACCGACAACGGCGTCGCCGCCGCGTCCTAACGCCCCAAGGCTAGCGGGATCGCGTGATCCCGCATGCGTACTGAACAAAGAAAAACCGCCTCGGGTGACCAAACCCAAGGCGGTTTTTTTTAGCACGGGGAGGTAAGACCAGAGACCAGGAAGATCTCACCTCTTTTTGAAGACCACTGGGTCTGCCACATACTATGCATTGCCCGTGCCAAACTGATTGGTAGCCGCATTTTCAGTGACTTATATACCTAACGGCGTTTTCATAACTGGCGGTGTGTAAAGCGATCCGACACATTTGACTGCCCGTTTGCCCCGTTACTTACACACAACCCCGCGCGCGCACTCGCCCAGAGCTTGGCAAGGCGAGCGCGTATAGGCATCAAAGGCGCATGAGCGATTCTGCCACGCCGCAAGGCATCCCCGCCGCCACCATCATCATCTACCGCGCGTGCCCCGAGGGCGGCGCGCCGCAGGTTTTGATGACCGTGCGGTCGCGCAACATGGCCTTTGCCGGCGGTATGGCGGTGTTTCCAGGTGGGCGCGTAGACCCGGAAGACTTTACACTCGCGGAGCAAGTGGCCGCTGAGGCTGGCCTCAAGCCGGACGAAGCCGCACACCAGATCGCCGCTGTGCGCGAAACGCTGGAGGAAACGGGCCTTGCGCTTGGTCTCAAAGGTGAAATCACCGCCGAGACCGCCAGTAAGGCGCGCGTTTTGCTGGAGGATAAGAAGGCGCTCTCACCCGTGCTCGGCGCGATGGGATGGGAACTCGACCTTGAACAGATCACGCCGTTCGCGCGGTGGTTTCCCAAAAATGAGAACCTGTCCCGCGTTTACGACACACGGTTTTACCTCGCCGATCTGGGCACCGGCACCGTCGAGGTGTCAGTCGACAACTCGGAGAACACACGCCTGTTCTGGACCAGCGCGCAAGGCGCTCTCGACGCGGCGGAAGAAGGGGAGATCAAGCTGATCTTCCCTACAAGGCGCAACCTGGAGCGCTTGGCCCAATTTGCGAGTTTCGAAGAAGCGCGGGCGCAAGCGTTGGCCATTCCGGTCAAAACGATCGTTCCGAAAGTCGATGTCAGCACGGGCAAGCCTATGCTGACCATCCTGAAAGACGCCGGCTATCCGGTCACGTCTGAACTGCTCGAAACCGTCGCGCGCCAGTAATCACCGGCGCAAGAACGGTCGACGGTTCTCGTGGAAGCTCACCACGCGGTATCCGCGCTCGGCCATCTCTTTGCGATAGTCGTAACGCGCGTCAGCAATCTCGCGCCGGTATTCCTCTTTCGCGTCGATCCGATCTTCCAGATCGGTCGCGCGCCGCATGTCGCTGCGTAGTTCGCGTTTGGCCTCAGAAATGTCGGTTTTGTAATCGAGCCACCACGGATTGCTGTCGTTGTTGGGTGAGACCCGCGTGCCGCGCTGTCCATCTACGATGATGACGGGATCATCCGCCAAGGCGACGCTGGGCGCGCCAAGGGCGGCGAGAACGGCGAACAAAACGACAGACTTACGCATAGAGAGCCTCCTGTGCTGATGAGGACTCCAACCTTGCCGTGCCCACCTGAACACGGGCCAACGGAGCGCGTCGGCGGGCTCAACTCGCCCCGAGACGTTCTTGGGCAACGATTAAGCGAATAGGTGGGAAATGGCGCGCCCTGTAGGACTCGAACCTACTACCTCAAGATTAGAAGTCTCGCGCTCTATCCAGATGAGCTAAGGGCGCGCGCCGACATGGCCCTTAGCGCGCTTTCACCCGAATGGGAATCACGCTAGGGCGCGGATCGCATGGAAAAAAGTCCTCTTCCCTCCGAATTCGACACCGATCCCACCGACGCGATTGTCGCAACGGACACGGCGCCCATCACGTTCCGGTTTTACGATTTCGTCATGGCCGCCTTTGTGGCGATCCTGCTGCTGTCGAACGTCATCGGAGCAGCCAAGCTGACCTTTGTCGAAGTCAGCTGGTGGCCCAGCGGCCTATGGCCCGCCCCCGATGGCACCTTCATCTACGGCGCGGGCATCCTGTTCTTCCCGCTGGGGTATGTCATTGGCGACGTGCTGACCGAGATTTACGGCTTCGCCCGCGCGCGGCGCGTGATCTGGACGGGCTTTGCCGCGATGATCTTTCTCGCCTTTATGAGCTATGTCGTGGTCAGCCTGCCCGCCTTCGATGGCTGGACCTGCGCGGCGACCGGGTTTGACAGTCCTCCTGGGCCGCTGGGCAACAATGCCGATCCAAACGGCCCGCCGGGCGCGATCTGCCAGCAAACCTATGAAAGCGTGTTTGGCAGCACGTGGCGCATCGTGGTGGCGTCTATCGTCGCGTTCTGGGCGGGCGAATTCGTCAATTCGTATGTGATGGCCAAGATGAAGGTCTGGACAAAGGGCCGCGCGCTGTGGACCCGCACCATCGGGTCGACCGTTGTAGGCCAAGGCGTCGACAGCCTCATCTTTTACCCCGTTGCCTTTTACGGCATTTGGACGACCGACGCGGTCATCACGGTGATGATCACCAACTGGCTTTTGAAGGTGTTCTGGGAAGCCGCCCTGACGCCGGTGACCTACGCGGTGGTGGGCTGGCTCAAGAAAGCGGAAGGGGTCGATCTGTTTGACACCGAAACCGATTTCTCGCCGTTTTCGGGCAAGGAAAAACGCGCTTAAGGTCTGCTCGCCTCAGTCTTCGGCCGCGCGCAGGGCGTCGTCTTCGACGA
>JBCCKJ010000216.1:0-4795 GCA_039027455.1 Pseudomonadota bacterium
CGGAGACTTCATCCTCAACGCCAACGCCTATCTCATCGATTACACCGACCAGCTTATCAACGTGCAGCTCTCGACAAACCCGCTCGACAACATTGTCGACAACGCCGGTTCGTCAGAACTCAAGGGCTTCGAAATCGAGGGGACCATCTTCCCGGCTGATGGGCTGACCATCTTTGCCAATGTCGGCTATGCGGACACCATCTTTACCGATGGGGCTGGCACACTGGGTAATGACATAACCGATTTCGAGTTCGCCTCAACTCCCGACATAACCGTCGGCTTTGGCGGGCGATACGAGCATGATAGCGGCTTCTACGTGAACATGCAGAACCGGCTTACCGGTGGTGCCTTTACGAGCATTAACGATGAGAACAATATAACCAACACCGCGCGAGAAGAGGCGAACGAATTGGCCCTAGCAAACGGTCAACCGGCTCCCTTCACTGAGTTTTTGCCACGAGTTCAAAACAGCTCAGGCCGCAACCGCGCGATCTTCACAGTGGATTTGAACGTTGGGTACGAGGCGGAGAATTTCACCGTCGAGGTGTTCGCCCGAAACCTGCTAGCTGAAAACGGCTTCACATTTGATCCGATCAACGATCCGGTGTTTCCGAATGGTGACCCCACGCAACAGCTCATTGGCTTTGAGCCCGGAAACACCACCGTGGCGATTGCCAACCAGCCGCAGCAATTCGGCATTCGCCTAAGAGGCAACTTCTAAGATCCACACTGCCATGGACCTCCTCACCATCACGGCGCTGCTTTACGTTTCTTCGTACGTGTTTTTTCACGCGGCGAAGAAACGCACCGGGTTCAAGCGCGTTAAAGACAGCGTCGCCCTCCAGCGCACGGCCTATGGCTTGGGCTGGATTTGCGTCGTCATTGCGCTGGGACTGATCGTCTCGCGCAAGGGGTGGGAGGTCGGTATCCCGCTGTGGATTGGAGCCTGGGTGGTGGCCGCGATTATCAGCGTGTTCCTCGAAGCCACCTTCAAACGGGTTCACATGCCGCTCGCGGCTGTCAGCGCCGTCATCTTCGCGGTGGGCTTGGCTACGGTGTCTTGGGAGAGCACAATCTGATGTGGTGGGGTATCGGCATTGGCGGCACTCTTTTTCTGGGCATCTGCTACGGCACGTGGCGCAATCCACGCCTTTGGAGTGCGCTGTTCTGGTCCTTTGTCGCGACCTTCATGCTGACCGCAGCGATAGTTGTCGCTTTTCCGGCTGACTTCACTCAGAAGGTGTTCTTCCTCACAATCATAATGCCACTTGTGTGGGTCGGCTTTCAGTTTTGGCTTTACTGGAATCCAGGCCGTTGGCGTGTAACATTATATCTGTTAGGATTAAGTCTCGTTTGCGGCGCTGTCGTCGCTCTCAGCCCACCCCCTGTCTAAGCTTCACGAGTGACTCATGGCCAATCGCGAACGTCAAATCCGTATTTATGATCTGCATTCTTGGACCGGTGTGTGCCTCGGCATCATCATGTTCTTCGTCTGCTTTACGGGAAGCGTGGCGTTGTTCCATCATGAGTTTGAACCGTGGGAAGATCCGGCGCGGCGCGGGGAAATCACATCGAACCCGATCCCCTTTCACGATACGCTTACACAGTGGATCGGCAGCAAGTCTGAAGAGCTTGGCGTTGAGCCGCGCTTTGTGAATGTGGGCCTGCCCAACGACGAGCACGGCCATTACGATGTCTTTATGAGTGGCCCGGACGCCAACGAAGAGTTCCAGTTTGGCGAGGCGCGTTTCTCCGCCACCACAGGCGAAGAGCTGCCGTTCCGCGATGAGGGCGCAAACCGTGCGCTTTACGATCTCCACCGTGATCTGGCCTGGCCTGACATTCTGGGCGGTCGCCAAATTGGCCGCATCCTCGTGGGGCTTGTCGGCATTTCATTTTTGTTGCTGATCCTCACGGGGATCGTGGCGCACACCAAGATCACCAAAGAGCTTTTCACTCTTCGCTATCTCAAATCTGTGCGCTTGAAATGGCAAGACAGCCACAAGGTTATGGGGCTGTGGACCTCGCCCTTTGCAGCGATGATCGCTCTCACGGGCGCCTTCCTTGGAGTTATCGCGCTGTTGCTGCCGCTTCTCGCTTTTGTCACAATGAAGGGCGACCAAGAAGCGCTGATCGAGAAGCTAGGGCTAGAGCAGCCGACCGCAATTGGCGTTTCCGCCCCGATGATCCCGGTCGACGAAATCGGCCCCCGCGTGCACCCGGAAACGGGCAAGCCGGTCTACGCCATTCGTTACACCAATTGGGGCGACCAGAACGCGCAAGCCAACCTCACCTACAAGGCTGAACAGCGCTTACTCTATTCGGACAACATCACGGTCAGCGCCGTCACGGGTGAAGTCCAGGACGGCATCGATCTCTTCCTGACCAACGGTCCATTTGCCTACATCCTCGCTACCTTCTCGCCGCTCCATTACGGCACCTATGGCGGGATCACGCTCAAACTGATCTACTTCGTTCTGGGTATGAGCATCGCCGTGATGTCGGCGCTGGGCAACATGATGTGGATCGAGCGACGTCGCCATGGCGGCGAAGGCAATAAGAGCGATCGCTACTACGCCATCCTGAGCGGCATCAACACGGGCGTGTGTGCAGGGCTGCCACTCGCTTCGGTCTCGGTTCTCGCTTTCGACAAACTATACTGGGGCACGGAAGCCGCGCGCTATTCGTCGGCCATGAGCTTCCTGTTCGCAGCCTGGGCTGCAATTGCGCTGTTCGGCTTTGTGCGCGGCAACGACTATAAGGCTAACCGTGAAATCCTAGCAGCGACTGGCTTTGGTCTGGTCGCGCTGGCTCCAGTGAACTGGATCGTCACTGGCGATGTGATGTGGAGCGCGTTTGGCACGGGTGCGGCTGGTTCGGCCTGGTTTGATCTCGCCTTTATCGTGATGGGCGCCGCTGCCATTCTGGTCGCCGCCAAGCTCCCGGCCGAACGTCCGGTAGACAAGCGCCGTAAGAAGAGAGAGGTTTCAGAAAGTACCGCCGAGGGCGCGCTTCAACCTGCCGAATAGGCTGGCGTTTGGTCGCCGCGAACTCTTTCTTTCAGGTAGCACCCTTCTTCGTTCCGAAAGCTAAAAGGACGAACCCATACGCTTGATGTCGGTAGCTACCCCATGGTTGGTATAACGAAGGCGTCCGAACCGTCGGCGCCCCCGTCGGGCCATCGTTGGGTGACCTTCTTTCGCTTGGTCCAGAAAGCGAGGCCCTCGGTGCCGTATTGGTCGATGTCGCCAAAGCCGGAGCGCTTCCACCCGCCGAAGGAGTGATACGCGACCGGCACCGGGATCGGCACGTTGACGCCGACCATGCCGACATTGACACGGCTGGTGAACTCGCGCGCGGCGTGGCCGTTGCGGGTGAACAGCGCCACGCCATTGCCATATTGATGCTCGCTCGGCAGGCGCACAGCCTCTTCAAAGTCTTTGGCGCGCACGATTTGCAGAACGGGGCCGAAGATCTCTTCCTGATAGCTGGTCATCTGCGGAGTGACGCGGTCGATCAGCGTGGGACCGACGAAGAAGCCGTTCTCATGGCCTTGCAGCGTGAAGCCGCGCCCGTCGATGACGATCTCCGCGCCTTCGGCTTCGGCGGTGTCGATCCATTGTTCGATGCGCGCCTTGTGTTCAGGCGTAACCACGGGCCCGTAATGCGCGTCGGGATCGGTGGAGACCCCGATGCGCAAGGCGTGGATCGCGGGGATCAGCTTTTCCTTGAGCCGTTCAGCGGTGTCTTCGCCGACCGGCACCACGACCGGCAGCGCCATGCAGCGTTCTCCGGCTGAGCCAAAGGCCGCACCCGCCAGATCGTTGACGACCTGGTCGAGGTCCGCGTCGGGCATCACCACGCCGTGGTTCTTTGCCCCGCCAAAGGCTTGCACCCGCTTCGCGAACTCGGCGCCGCGATGATAGATGTAATGCGCGATATCGGACGATCCGACAAAGCTGATCGCGGGGATATCGGGATGCTCGATAATTGCATCGACCATCGCCTTGTCGCCATGGACGACCTGCAACAGCCCCTCGGGCGCGCCGGCTTCGACGAACAGTTCCGCCAAGCGCACGGGCACGCTTGGGTCGCGCTCGGAGGGTTTTAGGATAAAGGCGTTGCCCGCCGCAATAGCCATGCCGAACATCCACATCGGGATCATCGCGGGGAAGTTGAACGGGGTGATGCCAGCGCCAATGCCCAAAGGCTGCCGCATCGAATAGACATCGATGCCCGGCCCTGCGCCGGGCGTGTACTCGCCCTTGAGCACTTGCGGGATACCGCAGGCGTATTCGATCACTTCCAGCCCGCGCTGCACGTCTCCCATCGCGTCCGGCACCGTCTTGCCGTGTTCGCTCGACAGCAGCTCGGCGAGCGATGGCATGTTCGCTTCGACCAGCTCCTTGAACCTGAACATCACGCGCGCGCGCTTTTGCGGGTTGGTCGCCGCCCATTCGGGCTGCACGGTCTGCGCGGTCGCCACCGCCTGATCCAGCAAAGCCGCGTCGCCCAAAGCGACCTCCGCCTGAACCTCCCCCGTCGATGGGTTCCAAACCTTGTGCGTGCGGCTCGCCACAGGCGACGCTGTCGGCATAAAATGGTCAATCTGACGCATGATGAAGTGTCTCTCCGTCGGGGGCATCCCCCTTAAGCTAGCAATGAAAAGGGCTTTTCAACGCAGTCCTTGAAGGCCTGCATCAATTGCGCGCCGAGCGCGCCGTCTATAGCGCGGTGATCGAAACTGCCTGTCACGCTCATAACGGTCGCATGGGTGATCTCATCATCAATCACC
>JBCCKJ010000217.1:0-4767 GCA_039027455.1 Pseudomonadota bacterium
CGACGACATGACGCACACCGAAAGCGACAAGCGCCGCGAAAGCGCTGGGCAGGGCTTCGCGAACGTGGTCGCCGCGTGCTTTGGCGGGATGGGTGGCTGCGCCATGATCGGCCAATCGGTGATCAACGTGGCGAGCGGTGGGCGAGGGCGTTTGTCAACCTTCACCGCGGGCGCGTTCCTGTTGTTCCTGCTCGCCGTGCTCGGCCCCTATGTGGGGCAGGTGCCCATGCCCGCGCTTGTCGCGGTCATGCTGATGGTGAGCATCGGTACATTCAGCTGGAACTCGATCCCCAATCTGCGCCTCCATCCGCCTTCCTCCTCAATCGTAATGATCGCGACGGTGGTCGTGACGGTGTGGACCGCCGATCTGGCGCTGGGCGTGCTGGTGGGTGTGCTGCTTTCGGGCATCTTCTTTGCGAATAAAGTGCGCGGAATGTTCACCGTCGAGCGCGTGCGCCGTCCGCATTCGGCGGTGTACCACGTGGAAGGCGAAATCTTCTTCGCCAGCGCGGACAAGTTTCAGCGCATGCTGGGCCCGGAAAGCTTGGAAGAGAACCCCGCCAGCGACGTAATCATCGATGTTGCCAAGGCGCATTTCTGGGACATTTCGGCAATCGGTGCGCTTGAAAAGGCGGTGGACCGGATGCGCCGCAACGGCCGTCACGTGCGCGTGGTGGGCCTCAACACCGCGAGCGCCGATCTGGTCGACAAATACGCGCTGGAAGATCGCACGGGGCTTGAGACGGGCTTGGCGCCGCATTGAATTCTTTGTTTCTAGCAGCCCCATCCGGGGCTGCGTCCTCGCTAGACGTCCTCCGGCGAATCTTCGCCTGCGGACCCGCTGCAGGCGGCCAGTCGGCCTTGCGATTTGCTTTCGCAAACCGATGCCCGCGCTCAGTCTTGTTCATAGCGCTGTTTCGAAATCTATGATTTCGCAAGCGCGACGGCGCGCCCGCAGGTGCCCCGCAGCCCAAGATTGGGCGAAGGGAATAGCACCGAGGATTTCGCCCGGATGGGCGAATACCAACTAAACGTCTAATTTTCAGACTTGCGCCGTTGTAGCGCGCGTGTCAGGTCTTCTCACAACCCCAAAAGAGAGGACCCGTCATGGCCAACCGCGTAGAGCTCATCTTCGATTTCGTCAGCCCCAACGCCTATCTGATCTGGTGGCCGCTGCGCGATGTGGTCAAGCGCACCGGAGCCGAGCTGGACATCACCCCGGTTTTCCTTGGCGGGATGCACAAGCTAACGGGCAACGCCCCGCCCATGATCCGCGACGCCGATGTTAAGGGAAAGGTGGAATACTCCGCGCTCGAAATGCAGCGGTTTATCGCGAAGCATGGCCTGACCAAGTTCAAGCTGCACCCCAAATTCCCGTTCAATTCGATCAGCCTACAGCGCCTTTTGGTGGCCGCCGATCAGGACGGCCGCGCGGTCCAGTTTATCGAGGCGACGCTGCCCGCCGTGTGGGAAGAAGGCGTGGATATCACGGATCCCGAAACCCTCGGCAAAACGGTAGCCGACGCCGGTTTCGATGCGGCCGACATGATGGCGCGCATCCAAACCGACGAGGTAAAGCAGGCGGTCTTCGCCAACACCGAAACCGCGGTCGAACGCGGCGCATTTGGCATCCCTACCATGTATGTCGGCCCCAAAGACGGCGAGACCGAAATGTTCTTCGGCAAAGAGCGCCTTGGGCAGATCGAAGAAATGCTGAGCGAAGGCTGAGAAGGGGACGCTGACCGGTTCGACCGGTGGCTGAGCTTTTCTCAGACGACGCCGCACAAGGCGCTATCGCTTGTTTCGCGACGTGTTGCTCCAATTTGTGTCACGCGGCGCTTTTTACCTACCCCTATTGTTCCCAATGGGTTAGTCCCCTTGTCACGCATTCAGAGCACGGGGCGCTGAATGACCTTCAATTTCAAGGGGGATTTCGGGCAATCGCCAACGCTTCGACTATGAAGGTTTGATCGCAGATTTCGGCTGCGGGGGTCGCCCGCCACATCTCCCCCTTTTGGACAAAGGGGAACGCACATGAAGACCACTTTTTTGCTTTCGACCGCTCTCACCATGGGCGCCGTCGCCACTCTGCTGCTGCCGACCCACGAAGCGCGCGCGGACGATTGCTTGCTAGACCGCGACAATAACGGTCAGGCCGACGTGACGATCGATAACGACGCGGGCGCGAACTCGGACGATAACAACAACGCCTTGGCATGCGGGCTGAACGCCAGCGCGACCGGCGCCGACGCTACGGCGATTGGTGCAGATTCGATCGCCTCTGGTGCGACCTCAACGGCCCTTGGGCACGAGGCGCAGGCTACGGCTGACGAAGCAACCGCGCTTGGCGAAGGTTCATTCGCCACAGAGAGCGCGGCCACGGCGGTCGGTTCGTCCGCTCTTGCACGCGAGGGTGCCGTCGCGGTTGGTAACACCAGCACGGCCTTTGGTGCTCAGTCGGTTGCGATTGGCTCGGTCGCGGCCGCCGAAGCTCAATCGGTGGCGATTGGTGGCGACGGAACGGATCTAAACACGGTTGGAGCTCAAGCGCTGGGAGAAGGGGCCATCGCGATTGGCGCGGATTCAAGCGCTAGCCAGGCAAATGCGGTCGCAATCGGTCACACGGCGCAGGCCACCGGGGAAGGTGGAGCGTTGGCCTTGGGCTCTACGGCGACGGCAAGCGGCGAATCGAGCGTCGCTTTGGGCACCGCCGCCAGTGCAACAAATCTGAACACTATCGCGCAAGGTACGTTGGCCAGCGCAACGGGAGCGAGCGCGATTGCGATTGGCGGCGATGCAATTGACCCGGATAGTCTTGGTGCACAGGCAACCAGCCTATGGACCGTTGCAATTGGAGCCGACGCTCGTGCTTCAAGCGTCAGTTCGGTCGCTATCGGACTAATGGCGAATTCAAGCGCTATCAGCACGGTCGCGATCGGAGACACCTCCCAGGCCACAGAGGATGGAGCCGTGGCCATCGGTGGTTTTACCAGAGCTACCTCGGAAGGAGCGATTGCCGTCGGTAACACGGCGCAAGCGGGTTCACGCGCGGTCAGCATTGGCCAGGGGGCGAACGCTGGAGGGGGAGATTCGATCGCCCTGGGCAGTTTCTCGAGCACCAGCGGGGGCGGGAACGGTGCCATCGCCATTGGCGGTGACGGCGAGGATATGGACACCCTCGGGGCACAAGCGCTTGGCGCAGGGGCAATTGCGATAGGCCGTGACACCCAGTCGGCCTTCCAGTCTATCGCTATCGGAAGGGGAACCGTCGCGACTGACATATACGCGACGGCGTTGGGCACTTTCACCCGCGCCGATGGAGATTCGTCAGTGGCTCTTGGGTCGATCTCCGTCGCCTCGGGCACGTACAGCGTGGCCTTGGGTCATCGCTCGGGCGCAACCGGCGCCGCCGCCACCGCTCTTGGGTACTCTGCGGACGCGAGCGGTCCGGATTCTGTTGCAGTTGGCTCTGGCGCCGCTTCGATGAGGGCAGACTCGGTGGCAATCGGTTCGGGCTCAGTAGCATGGGCCTTGAGTTCAATCGCCTTGGGTTCAGGTTCAGTCGCGGATATCGACAACACGGTGTCTTTCGGCCGTGAAGCGATCGTCGATGATCCCTCCACTACAGATGTCGACGAAACCGCACCGGCTATCACGCGCCGCCTAGTAAACGTCGCGGACGGGGTGGACGCGTCGGACGCCGCAACGGTGGGTCAGATAAATGACCTCACCTATCTGGCGACCAATTCGACGAGCGCGGCAGCTGTGGCCGCAGGTTCGGACGCGCTGGCATTGGGAGGCGACGCCGTGGCAACGGGTGCGGTTAGCACCGCAATCGGAGTAGGAGCCCAGTCCTCCGGTGATAACGCAACCGCGCTTGGCGACGCATCGAGCGCCAGCGGTGCCGAATCGGTTGCGATCGGAAGCGTTGCGTCCGCCACAGATACGCGAGCAAACGCGTTCGGCTTTGGCGCCACAGCCTCCGGCTATAGCTCGACCGCAGTCGGCACCTTTGCAGGGGCCATCAACAACAATGACGCTGCATTCGGGAACGGCTCTGTTGCTCGCGGGGGATCGGCTGTGGCGCTTGGGTCGGCGGCGTGGGCCATTGGGGGTTCCAGCGTCGCGGTTGGCGTTGGCACCGAAGCGAATGGCGCATTGTCCATCGCGCAAGGTAGCGCCGCAGTCGCCGATGGGGATCAAGCGATAGCTATTGGCGTCGTTTCGCGAGCGGACAGCGAGAAAGCGATGGCGCTGGGCTATCGGGCACAAGCTTCAGCGCAGGACGCGATAGCCGTGGGTTCGCAGTCTCAGGCCTCGGCCCTTGGCGCGGCGGCGTTTGGCAGCTCATCACAAGCTCTAGGTCAGAATTCTCTGTCGCTGGGCACAGGCGCGATTGCCCGCGAAACCAACTCCAGCGCCATCGGCTCAGGCAGCATCGTCTCGAGGCAGAATGGAACGGCGATTGGCACCAACACCCGGGTGATCGCCAATGGCGGAACCGCGGTGGGCACCAATTCGCGCGCGTTTGCAACGCGCGGCACGTCGGTGGGCTTTGGCGCGGATGCGGGCAACTTCGCCACCTCCGTGGGCCAAGCCGCGGATGCGAGCGGATCGCGCAGCACGGCCGTCGGTAATCTCGCCAGCGCCACAGTGGCCGACACCACCGCGGTGGGCAGCTCGGCCAGCGTCACCCACGCGCGTTCCACCGCGGTGGGCTTTGAAGCGGCTTCGACCACAACCGATCAGGTGACATTGGGCGGGTCC
>JBCCKJ010000218.1:0-4745 GCA_039027455.1 Pseudomonadota bacterium
AAGAACCGCGTTCACTCCGAAAGCAATAGCGACGGTGGCGTATTGCTCGGTCGTGCTTGCCTGACTTAGTCCGATGTAGAGCGCCCAACCGGCCAATCCGAGTATCAGCGTCCAAGCGGGGGCAAAGGCCCAACCCGGCGGCTGAAACCAGGGCTTCTTCAGCTTTTTGTACCAATCTCCAACGTCGGTCAGCAGGCCGCCGGCTAGGTTCAGACCGAGACCATAAAGCAGCGCGATGGTTAGAGCGGTGTAGTCCATGTTTCAAAAACGAACCAAGTCGCGCAAGAGTTCCGATCGCTGGCTTGCGTTTGCGCGCTCCCTGCTTCACGCCGAGTGTCATGACGTCCCATGTGAAATTCGGCATTGATCGCCTGCTTGAAGATCCCGCGCTTCTTGACGAGTTGAAGGGCAAGCGCGTTGCCCTCGTTGCGCATCCGGCGAGTGTGACCGCCGATCTCACCCACAGTCTCGACGCTCTGATGGATGCGGGCGTTAACGTAGCCAGCGCCTTTGGTCCTCAGCATGGACTCAAGGGCGACAAGCAAGACAATATGGTTGAAACGGCCGATGAAACCGATGCGCAATACGGCATCCCGGTCTTTTCGCTTTATGGCGAGGTGCGACGCCCCAGCGGTCAAATGATGTCGAGCGCTGACGTGTTTCTGTTTGATCTGCAGGACCTTGGCTGCCGGATCTACACCTTTGTCACGACCTTGCTCTATCTCCTTGAAGAGGCAGCCAAAGGCGGCAAATCCGTTTGGGTGCTCGACCGGCCTAATCCCGCTGGTCGCCCGGTAGAGGGCATGATGCTGATCCTGGGGCATGAGAGCTTTGTCGGGGCGGCTCCTATGCCGATGCGCCACGGCCTAACGCTAGGCGAGATGGGGCATTTTTTCATCGCGCATTTTGGGCTGGACGTGGACTATCGTGTGGTCGCGATGGAGGGCTGGCGGCCCGATGAAAGCTCTGAAGCGGTCGCGAGCGGTTTCGGATGGCCGAAGGATCGCATCTGGATCAACCCATCTCCCAACGCCGCTAGCGTCAACATGGCTCGTTGCTATGCGGGCAGCGTGATGCTCGAAGGGACAACCCTTAGCGAGGGGCGCGGCACAACGCGCCCTCTTGAGGTCCTGTTTGGAGCGCCCGACGTCGACGCTAAAGGCGTTTGGAAGCTGATGAAGCAAATGGCTCCCGAGTGGTGTGAGGGCGTCTCATTGCGAGAGTGCTGGTTCGAGCCGACGTTCCACAAACACGCGGGCAAGCTTTGCAACGGCTTAATGATGCACGCTGAGGGGCCAAGCTATACTCACGACCAATTCAAGCCCTGGCGCTTACAGGCTCTCGCCTTCAAAGCCGTGCGAACGCTTTATCCCGATTATGAGTTATGGCGCGATTTCCCATACGAATACGAGCTTGATCGGCTTGCTATCGATGTGATCAACGGTGGACCCGGTCTTCGCGAGTGGGTGGACGACGTTGGATCAAAGCCGAACGATATCGAAATGATCGCGTCAGCCGATGAGGCCGCTTGGATTCAAACGGTCCGCGAGCATCTATTGTATTGAATCGGGAGCTTTGCCTTTGCCTCGAAAAAGCCCAACCGGCTATCGCGATTGTGTACTTGTATTGGCTTAACTAAAGACGAGCTTAGACTTACCTTCTTGATTCCGGCGGCGCATGGAACCGCCAACCGCGAACAAGCCGATGAAAAGCATCATCCATGTCGAGGGCTCGGGAATGCCGGTCACCATGCCGTAGGACGCTGCGTCGATGCCGTAGTCGAAGCCAGTGCCCGACGCGTCAAACTGAATGGTCGTGAACGGTACGGTTGAGGCAAATCCAAAGAATTGAAAGCCGGTGCTGTCGACATCGAACGTTCCTGTCCCCTGACCCGAAAACGTGATGGTCGTATCCGCGTTTGTCAGGAAATCTGCGCCGAAAGCCGTGATCGGGTTTGCAAATGTCAAAACGATAAGGCTTGGGCCATTTTCGACGATGTTCGCGGTCAGCGATCCGTCGCTGGCACCGATAAAGTTGTCGTTATAGACGAGCCTCTGACCGGCGGGCACCCCTTGTTCGGTTATAGTAAGGTCGCCAAACGTTAGCGACGCGGCTCGTGCAAAACCGTCTTCAAAGCTCTCATCAGTCAGCGTCCCATCGCCCAATGCCAGAAAGCTCTCGAACTTGGCGCGATTATCGAAAATGAATTCGGCCGCGCTTACGGGTGCGCTCACAAAGAGCGCGGCGCTTGCAGCAATGCTCGCAAAAAGTAGACGGGCGATACGTAACATAATGGTCCCTAAATGAGTCGCAGGGTCCCCATTGCCATCCAGAAGTTAACAGATTCCCTACGTAGTCTTCACATTCTGGGATCAAATCGCCGGAATGAGGCGTTTGGAGTTATCGCGCAATATCCAGATTTCACAGTGTATTGTAGGACTTGAAGGCCTTTGGATCGGTCTAAGGTGCTAGCAAACGACGCTAGTTAACGACCCTTCGAAAATCAGCACCGTCAGTGGCCATGCTTGCGACTCAATTCCCGCATTGCGTCATCCAAGCCTTCCAAAGTGAGCGGGAACATTCGATCGTCGACCAGCTCCTTGAGCATTTTGGTCGACTGGGAATAGCCCCACTGTTTCTCTGGCACTGGGTTCAGCCAAACGGTTGCGGGATAGGTGTTGGTGATACGCTGCATCCACGCGGCCCCGGCCTCTTCGTTCATGTGCTCAACGCTGCCGCCTGCATGGGTGATCTCGTAAGGGCTCATCGCGGCGTCGCCAACGAACACTACCTTGTAATCATGTCCGTATTTGTGGAGGACGTCCCACGTCTTGGTGCGCTCTTGCCAACGGCGTTTGTTGTCCTTCCACACACCTTCATAAAGGCAGTTGTGAAAGTAGAAGAACTCTAGGTTCTTGAACTCAGCCGTCGCAGCGCTGAACAGCTCTTCCACCAGTTTGATGAAAGGATCCATGGATCCGCCGACATCGAGGAAAAGTAACAGTTTGACCGCGTTGCGGCGTTCGGGCCGCATATGGATATCGAGCCAACCTTGCTTTGCCGTGCCTTCAATCGTGGCGTCGAGATCAAGCTGATCCGGGTTCCCTTCGCGCGCAAAGCGCCGCAGACGGCGTAGCGCCATTTTAATGTTGCGCGTGCCGAGTTCCTTGGTGTTGTCGAGATTCTTGAACTCGCGCTTTTCCCAGACTTTGACGGCCTTCTTATGGCGGCTTTCCCCGCCGATGCGCACGCCTTCGGGGTTGTAGCCCGAGTTTCCGAACGGTGATGTGCCGCCCGTGCCGATCCACTTGTTGCCGCCTTCGTGCTTCTTTTCTTGCTCGGCGAGGCGCTCTTTGAGCTTCTCCATCAGCTCGTCCCAATCGCCGATCTTCTCAATCTCGGCCATCTCTTCGGGCGATAGAAACTTCTCAGCGACGGCCTTGAGCCAATCCTCGGGGATTTCGACCGGATTCTGGCCGTAATCGCTCATCACGCCTTTGAAGACCTTGTGAAAGACTTGGTCAAAGCGGTCGAGAAGGCCTTCGTCTTTTACGAACGTCGCCCGACTGAGATAGTAGAAAGCTTCGGGCGTCTGTTCGATCACGTCCCGGTCGAGCGCCTCCAACAGCGTGAGGTGCTCTTTGAAACTCGCGCCAATACCGGCGCTGCGAAGCTCGTCTGTGAAGTTGAAAAACATATCGCAATGGGCTTAGCGGCCCGCTCCCCATCGCGCTAGCCCTGAGACCACCGGTGCGCTTCCTTAAAGGTTCGCTAACCATCCTTGGTTACGGCCGCAGTCAAGACGCGTCGATTTCGAAAAAGGCGCGCAATTCGGGGCGCATACCAATGAAACCTATCACGATCGAGACCGATAACGCCGCTGCTCTGGCGAAGATTCCCGAGAGCTGCGGCGCGGTTACGGTTGGGTGTTCCGAAGTCGCCGGTGTCGTTGAAGCGGTCATCCGATCCTCGGAGGTTCTGCGCGAAGAGCACGACGCGTTGCAAGGCACCGTCGCCGCGCTCGAAGCGGACCAAGCCAAAGTGGCAGAAGCGAGCGACGAGGCCCGGCTCTTGTCTGAACGCGCGATTGAACGCTTGGGGGAGGGGACGGCGCTTATCCAATCCTCGCTCGCGCAGATCAACACTCTGCTTGAGATGGTCGACACACTTGGCCAGCACGTGACCACCTTTGGGGCGGCGATGGAGCAGGTTCGTCGCAGCGCCCAGGATATCGATGATATCGCCGAAACAACCAACATCCTCGCGCTCAACGCCACGATCGAGGCTATGCGCGCGGGCGATGCCGGCCGCACCTTCGCGGTCGTCGCGAGCGAGGTGAAGAGCCTCGCCAACGACACGCGCAAGGCCACGGAAGAGATCGCGCAAACGATCGCATCGCTTGGCGATGAAGCGAGCATGGTTATCGGCAAGATCGAAGAGGGCAGCCAGGCCAGCGCCAACGCGCGTTCCTCGGTCGCGCAAATTGAAAACACCATCGCGAGCGTCGGCGAACTCGTCGAAGAGGTCGACAAGCAAAACGACGTGATCGCGCGGTCAACCGGCACGATCAGCGATCATGTGGGCGCGGTTCAAACCGTGCTTTCACGTTACGACAAGGTCACGCGTGAAAACGAGACGCAACTAGGCGACGCGCAGCGCGAGGCGGTCGGTCTCGAAGGCATCGCGAATGATATGTTTGACGGGTTGGTGCAGGCGGGTCTGTCGCCGCGCGACGAAGCGATGGC
>JBCCKJ010000219.1:0-4743 GCA_039027455.1 Pseudomonadota bacterium
CCGGCGCTCTCCCAAAGCGAGGTTGTATTCGCGTGTGCCGCGCTCATCGCAGTGGCCTTCGATCGTGAAATTCACGGCCGGGTACTGTGCAAAGTATTGGGCCTGAGCCTGCAACGATGTCGCGTCAGCCGTGTCGATATTGAAACGGTCTGTGTCGAAGTAAACCGTGGTCGAGTTGCCGACGGCGTTGGCGAAGTGTTCTTGCGTTCCCGGCCCAGCGGGATCGGGACGCGTCGCCACTGGCGGAGGCGCCGTGTCTTCGGGAACGTTTGTGTCAACCGGCGGCGGCGGAAGCGTTTCTGGGGCTTTCTTGGAGCAAGCCGTCATAAGGGTGGCTCCACCCAGTAAAGCGGCGGTCAAAACAAGCTTGTTCATGGCTTTCCTTTCGCTCGAAACGGCACTTAGGGGGTGTGCCGTAGAATATTGCCCTGTGTTTCAAACAATAGCTAGGGGCGGATGGGGCCCCAGGCTGGATCGGACGCGTCGACCGGCGTCGGCAGTCGTCGTTCGTTACGGCCGGTGAGATCGACTTGCCAAAGCGATGAACGCCCGGAATTGCGTGTGGTGCGGAAAAACTGGATGATACGGCCGTTGGGCGCCCATGTTGGCGCTTCGTCCTGCCACCCTCGCGTCAACACTTTCAGATTGCGTCCAGACGGTGTCATCACGGCCACGTTAAAGTCACCTGCAATGCGAGTGAAGGCGATCTGATCGCCGCGCGGGCTCCATTCGGGCGTGGCGCAACGACCTCCAAAGAATGTGATCCGCCTCGGGTTCGATCCATCGGCGTCCATCACGTAGCATTGCTGCGTCCCGGATCGATCGCTCTCGAACACGATTTTCGATCCATCAGGCGAATAGCTCCCGCCGATATCGATGCCCGGCGTGTTGGTCAGGCGTTCCGAGCGCCCGCCCGTTGCGCGCACGCGGTAGATATCGGTGTTGCCGGCCACCGCCATAGAATAGAGAATGTAACGGCCATCGGGGGACCAACGCGGCGCCAAGGTTGGGTTCTGGTTCTCTGTCACCAGCGTCTGTTTGCCCGAGCCGATATCGTAGACGTAGATACGCGGGTTGCCGTCGACATAGGAAAGGTACAGGATCTTGGAATAGTCAGGTGAATAACGTGGCGTCAGCGCCGTTGCGCTACCAAGCGTTAGGAAGCGATGGTTGGCACCGTCGCTGTCCATCACCGCCAGGCGTTTCACCCGGTTATCCTTGGGGCCGGTTTCGGCAATGTAAGCGATGCGACTGTCGAAGAAGGGATCCTCGCCCGTCAGCCGCGCGTAAATCAGGTCTGAGCATTTGTGCGCGGCCCGTCGCCAATCGGCGGGGCGCACGACATAGCCTTCGCGAACCAGTTCGTCCTGAAGCGCCACATCGTACAGGTAACAGCCGACAACAATGCTATCATCGTCGCGCGCGCGGACATAGCCATGAACCAACATCTCGGCTCCACGACCGCTCCAGCTTGACCAATTGGGCGCAGTGATCTGGTCAAAGGAAGGTTGCGGTAGAGACCTAGGACCGGTCGGTTTGAAAAGGCCGTTGTTGCGCAGGTTCGCGGTGATGACATTGGCCACTTCACGGCCAAGCGCTGCGGTGCCCTGCGCGTTGGCCGGGGTCGGACGATCTTGATCGGTCGCAAACGAGGGAATCGCGACGCCCAGATCCTGCCAATCGTTTTCATCGGTGACCGTAAAGGTCAGGCCGCCCTCATCCTCGACTTCGGAGGCTTCGGTCCCCGTCGTTTCGACTTGACCGCCCTCCGCTAGAGGATCGCCCAAATCCTGATTCTGCGCAGTCAGAGGTGTCGCAAACACAGCCGCCGCAAGGATGGCCAAAATGGAAGACTGAAATTTCATCGAGAGAGGTTCCTATCGAAGCGAGCGCCGCGGATCGACTTCCAGGCGTTGTAGTATTCGGTCGGGAGTTCAAAAGGAGCGGCCAGTTGCACCGCCCGGATGGCGCGCTCCGCGTGAAGGGGAGCTTGGGGCCGATTGGAAGCGGTCACTCCGGACTGGCTGATCACTCTGGGGCGACCTTTCAGTGAACCGTCTTCGTTCAATTCAAAGGCGAGAACGGTAACCAACTGGTCCGCATCCGCTCCGGCTGGGGCGTTCCAGTGAGGCTTAACTGCACGAATAATGCTCTGCACGATCGACGCCTTGGCGCTCGGCCCGATCTCTGAGGCTGGCAGCCGCGTGTCATCGGTGGAGGTCGAACTGCCGCCGCCTTTCAGAAAGTCATTGCCGATCCGCGAGCCTTCGGCCTTTTTTGAGGCCTCCGAGGACGAACGAGTGGTCTCTGGCCTGCTTTGAGCGTTGTCTGGGTCGGGCGCTGGTGCCCGAGTGTTCGCACTTGGCCACGACGCGTTGGCAGGCGCTGGGCTTGGCTCGACAGCCGTGGGCTCGGCCGGGCTTTGCTCAACGGGAGGTGTGGATTGATCGGAGACTGTCGGCGCAATGGAGGCCCGGCTTTCGGTCACGATCTCAGGGCCTGTCGATTCCAGGCTGACTTCGCTCGCGAGGCTTACCGTCATGCGTTCGGGTATGTCGAACTGCGTCGGTGGGCCTTTGGGCAACACGAATAGGGCGAGCACAGCCACATGCAGCACCAAGGCGACCAAAAGGCCGGTGCGTTCTTCCTGCCGTAGTTGAATGGCATCTCCCATCAGTAACCGTGGCTATGGCGGGCTAACTGAACCGCTGGTGACCAGCGAGATGGAGGTGAAGCCCGCGCGGTTCAACTCACCGAGCACGGCCATCGTTCGACCGTAGCCGATGGATTCGTCCCCGCGAAACACGATGAGAGGCAGGTCGCCTTGAGCGTTGCGGTCCAGCGCGGCGAGCGCATCGGGAAACTCCCCATCGGGCACCGCTTCGTTCTCGATGTAGATAATGCCCGCTTCGTCAACCGAAATAGTGATCTGTTCCGGTGTCTGCTCCATCGGATTGGCGCGGCTATCGGGCAATTCGATCGGTACCCCCACTGCGAGCAAAGGCGCGGTCACCATGAAGATGATAAGCAACACCAGCATCACGTCGACGAATGGCGTGACGTTAATCTCCGCCATCGGGACACGGCGCGAACCGCGCGCGCTGCGCCGTCCACCACCCGAAGAGGACACCATCATCCCCATCAGGACTTGTCCAGTTCACGGCTGAGTCCCGCGTGCACCTTGTCAGCGAAACGTTGGAGCTTAGCTTCGTAGCGGTTTACGCGGGCGCTAAAGCGATTGTAGGCGATGACCGCCGGGATAGCGGCGAAGAGCCCGATGGCTGTCGCGAACAAAGCTTCTGAAATGCCGGGAGCCACCACGGCGAGAGAGGAGTTTTCCTGCGCGCCGATCTGGAAGAAGCTGTTCATGATGCCCCAGACGGTGCCGAACAGGCCCACGAAAGGCGCGACAGACCCGGTTGTGGCGAGGAAATTGAGCTTCGCGGCCAGATCGTCCGCTTCCTCGGCGATCTGACTTTCCATCGCCGCGCCAATGCGATCTCGCGCGGCGGCTTTGTCGACTTGGCGGCCATTGGCGGTGGAGCGCTTCCATTCGTCAAGACCCGCGCTCGCCACACGCGCGGACGGCACCGCCTCGCGCTTTTGGCGGGTCAACAGACTTTCCCGATCGCGGGTTTCCCAAAAATCCGCCTCATACCCACGCGAACTCTTCTCGAGCTTGGCCGCACGCATCGAGAAGCTGACGATAATGGTCCAGACCCACACGCTCGCAAGGATCAGGCCGATCATGACCAGCTTGACGACAATGTCCGCGTCGAGAAACAATTGAAGAGGACTGAGCGAGGTGGGGACACCCGCGAGAAGAGAAAGGAGGGAGTGAGTCATCAAGCCTCTTGTTCCATGAATGCCTTGTAAGCCGAACGCCATTCGTTGGGCTGGCGTTTGGGACGGCCCTCAAGGCTCAGAAAACCAGCGCGGACTTTAGCGGTGACCAACACGTCGTCACCACGTCGCGCGATTTGATCCATCCGTACGCTGGCCGCGCCCAGTTCATAGCAGGTGGTTTCGATCACCACGTCATCATCGAGCTTGGCCGGACTGCGATACTTGAGATTCATCTCAGTGACAGCGTAAGCGCCCTCGCCCACTTCAATCGCGGCGCGCTGATCAATCTTGAGCATGCGCAAAAGGTCCGAGCGCGCGCGTTCAAACCAGCGCAAGTAATTGGCGTGATACGTGATGCCCGAAAGGTCGGTGTCTTCGTAATAGACGCGCACCGCGTAAAGGTGGCGCGAACCGTCCAAAACACCGCCGGGAAGATTGGGTTGAACCATTGCGGTCGCGTGTAACGGAAGCGGGAATCCCATGGAAGCCGCTATCGAAACTTATGCCTGAATGGGTCTGAAACGGCGGCGGACCGAGCCCAAATTCCGGCAGGCCGCAAAAGGGCTGCCTTAGCGCCGCATCACCATCGGCCCGATAAACTGCCCGCCCAGGATATGGACGTGAAGGTGCGGGACTTCCTGCCCGCCATGCGCGCCGATATTGGCGAGCAACCGGTGGCCGGGCTCCACCAGCCCCTTCATGCGGGCCACATGACCGACCGCGCGGACAAAGCCAGCGATTTCGTCCGCGCTCGCTTTGGCCGAAAAATCGTCCCAACTCACATAGGGTCCTTTTGGGATCACAAGGGTATGGACCGGCGCCTGCGGGTTGATGTCCTCAAACGCATAAGCCCACTCATCTTCATACACTTTGGTGGACGGGATTTCGCCGCGCAGG
>JBCCKJ010000220.1:0-4734 GCA_039027455.1 Pseudomonadota bacterium
ACATGATCATGCACTCGAACCCCCAAATGCTCGCCCGCTTCGGCGATCTTGTGCGTGATCTGTATGTCCGCGCGGCTGGGTTCGGGGCTGCCGCTGGGGTGATTATGGACGAGGATAAGCGCGCTCGCGCCCACATCCATCGCCCGCCCGATAACCTCGCGCGGGTGAATGGCCGCTTCGTCGATTGAGCCCTCGGTGTGGTGGGTGTCGTCAATCAGGCGGTTCTTGGTGTCGAGATACAGCACCCGCACGCGCTCTTTGGTGAGATGCGCCATATCAATGGCAAGGTAATCGAGCAGCGCCTGCCAACTGGAAAGGATGGGTTTGTCCTGCACCTCGCTGCGCGCCATACGCCGTGCGGCGATGGACACAGCCTTCAGGGCCGCCGCGCTGGTTTCGCCCACGCCTTTGACCTGTTGCAGCGCGGAAGGGTCGGCGTTTAGCACTGCGGCGAGCGAGCCAAATCGGGTCAACAGGGCCTTGGCGACCGGCTTCGTGTCTCCCTGTCGCATCCCTGCGAACAGTAAATATTCGAGCACTTCGTAGTCGGCGAGCGCCTCTTGCCCACCCTTAAGCAAGCGTTCGCGCAGGCGGGATCGGTGCCCTTTCCCAGCGATCTTGCCAGCGTCCGATTGGGGCGAGTTTGACGCTTGGGCGCTTTGCGATGCGCCGTCCCCAAAGTCGAAACTGTCGCCGCTTTGCGCCACGTCTTTCTTCCTGGGCCTCCCGTCGCAGGCGAGGCGTTTTTCCCTTTTGCTTCATTGCCTTTGCGAAGCGTTCGGCGCAAGTGTGGGCGCGTTATGGGGTCAGACCGGACGGACACGCCTTCACCAGCGCCCAAGGGCGGATGGGTCTGGCTGACGCGCATGTTGATTGCGGTCGCCGCTCTAACTGCCGTCACGGTGGGTTACGCATGGTTCACGCGCGAAGAAATAGCCGCCTCTTTCATCGACGATTACCTTTCGCAAACCGATCTGGAAGCGCGCTACACGATCGTTTCCATCGGCCCTCAGCGTCAGATTCTGGAAGATCTGGTGGTCGGCGATCCGAACGATCCGGATTTGCTCGTAAAGCGAGCGACAGTCGATATTGGGTATGGCTTCGGCGCACCAACGGTTTCGCGTGTCAAAGTGGAAGGCGCACGGCTCTTTGGGGCTCTGCGCCAAGGAAAACTGAGCTTCGGAGCACTCGATTCGCTCATCTTCGAAGGCGCAGACGAGACTGCGAGCGGTCTGCCGTCATTTGACCTTGAACTCGTCGATGCAGGCGCGGTTTTTGAAACCGACTTTGGCGACATTGCGGTCACACTTGAAGGCGCGGGACAGCTCGATAACGGCTTTTCCGGCGCCATCGCCGCCGTTGCTCCCGGATTAGAATGGGATGGGTGCACCGCGCAGACGATCACCGCGTTTGGGACCGTAACGACGAAAGATGGCGAGCCCGCTTTCGAAGGGCCGCTCAGGCTTCGCGACGCCAGTTGTCAGGGAGCGGTCATTGGCTCCGTTGACCTGGCGACGCGTGCACGAGCAAGCTCCGATCTTTCGACCTTTGAGGGAGCGCTCGATATCGCTTCCAGCGGACTCGGCTTCGATGAGAACCGCGTGGATGACGTCAGCGGGACGGCCTCCTTCTCATACCGTCCTGAGATGTTTGTGCTTGATCATGATCTCGCTTTTGCTCGCGCTCAGACGGGCTTTGTCAGCGCTAACAGACTTGGCGCGAAGGGTGTGTTTCGCGCTTCGGATAGCTTCGCGAACACAAGCTGGAACGCGCAACTGAGTGGGGAAGGGCTTGCTACAGGCCCTTCGGCGCAGGCGACGCTTGAAAATGCAAAAGAAGCGGGCGCGCAGACATTGGTTGAGCCACTCTTGGCAAAGCTTGAACGCGCGCTGAGCGGCGTGGGCAAGTCCGCGACGTTGAGCGGCGATGTGACGTGGCGGCGCAACGGCACCGGGCAAAGCCTCGTCATCCCCGAGGCGAGGGTTGTGGGTGAGGGTGGAGAGACCATCCTCGCGCTGTCGCGTTTCAACTGGTCGGCTCCAGATCATGAAGAAAGCGATCTCGGCGAAGTCGCCGGCGATTTCTTTGTGGGAGGACCGTCTCTGCCTCAAATCAACGGGCGTATGACCCAAGATGATCGCGGCCTGTTGGCGTTGCGGCTCTCAATGGAGGAGTATCGCGAAGGCGAGAACGCTGTGGCTATGCCCGGTCTGTCTATCCGGCAATTGGCTTCGGAGCGGTTTCGGTTCGCGGGCCAAGCCAAACTCAGCGGGGATATTCCCGGCGGATCGATGAAAGGGGTGTCGGTTCCCTTCAACGGGGACTTCAGCTCCCGCTCAGGCTTTGTGATGGGTCGCACCTGCGAAGAGATCGCCTTTGACCAAATCACGCTTTCCAATCTCGCGCTTGAGAAGAACAAGGTGGAAGTGTGCCCCGGAGACAGCGGGGCAATCCTGCGATACGCCGACGCGCTCAACATAGAGATGGTGACGCGCGATGTGGCGCTTTCGGGCGATGTTTCGCAGTCTCCAGCGCAGTTTGCCCTTGGCCGCGCACAGGTTTCGTATCCCGGTGAGTTTGAGCTGGCCGAGCTGGTTTCGACCATCGGGGAGGACGGAAACGCGTTTCGACTGCAAGCCGATAAGGTCGTGGGCCGTTTTGGGGACACAGTCAGCGGCGCCTTCTACGATGCCTCCGGCAAGCTGGATGCTGTGCCGCTCGATCTCGACGCGATTAATGGCGAATGGTCCTTCGCCAACGAGGTAGTCGAAGTGGGCGACGCGACGTTCGTGCTGAGCGACCGCCCAGAAGAGGGGGCCTATCCGCGCTTTCGACCGCTCGCAGGCGCGGCGACCAGCCTGAAAATCGAGGATGGAGAGATTGCGGCGCGCGCCGCTTTGTTCCCTCAGGGGTCTTCGGTTCGCCTTGCCGATGTGGCGGTTATCCATGGCTTGGAAGAGGGCACTGGCTCGGCGGTCATCAATGTGCCTGACATCACTTTCGGCCCCAATTTGAGCCTTGAAGAGGTGACCGAGCTGGCAACAGGTGTAATCGCTTACACGCAAGGGACAGTCAGCGGGGAAGGGCGCGTTGCGTGGACACCCGACGACGTTAGCAGCAGCGGCGTGTTCCGCTCTGACGGAATGGACCTTGCCGCCGCCTTCGGACCTGTAACGGGGTTGGCGGGCGAGGTGCGTTTTGCCGATCTGCTCGCATTTACCACGGAGCCCAGCCAAACGCTCTCGATCGCCTCGGTCAATCCGGGCATTGAGGCGTTAGATGGGCGCGTTCGCTACGCCATAGAGGGCGGCACCAACATCATTATCGAAGACGCGCGTTGGCCCTTTATGGGCGGCGAATTGATCATGGAGCCCACCCGGTTGCAGTACGGAACCGACGAAGAGCAAAGCTACACGTTCGAAGTTACCGCGCTCGACGCGGCCAAGTTTGTCGCACAGATGGAGCTTAGCAATATCGGCGCCACGGGTCTGTTTGATGGCCGCGTACCCATTGTCTTCGATCAGGAAGGCAACGGACGCATCGAAGGCGGCGTGCTGCGAAGCCGCGCGCCCGGCGGCAACGTTTCGTATATCGGTGAGCTCACCTACGAAGACCTGGGAGCGATCAGCAACTACGCGTTCCAATCGCTGCGCAGCCTCGATTACCGTGCGATGGAAGTCGATCTCAGCGGCGATCTGGCGGGCGAGATCATAACACGCTTTGGCATTGATGGCGTGCGCCAAGGAGCCGACGCGGATCAGAATTTCGTGACCCGTCGGCTGGCGAAACTGCCGATCCGTTTCAACGTGAACGTGCGCTCGGAAAACTTCTACGAATTGGCGACAATGGTCCGCACGTTTTGGGATCCTGACGCGCTGCCCGGCGCGCAAGAAGCGCTGAGACAGGCGGTCCCGGGCGACCCCATTCCTCTTCCTGCGCCCGACACCGAACAACCCCAGATCGACGCGGTGCGCCCACCCGAACCCGTCGCTGAACCGCCCGTTCAACCTTCTGAAAGCGAACCTACTCCATGATGCGTCCGAATTTGACCCGGCCAAGCCAAGCTGCCACCCATTGCGCGCGCAAAGGAGGCAGGGGTTTGGTCCGAGTTGCAGGAATGGGATTGATGCTGGGCGCGGGCGCTCTTGGCGGATGCATTAACGTGGCCGCGCCTGACGAACCCATTGTGATCGAGCTGAACATCAATATTCGGCAGGAAGTGATCTATCGGTTGGCCGAAGACGCCAACAACACGATTGAAGAGAACGCGGACATCTTTTGACGCGCTTCGTTGAAAGGACACTTACGAAGCGAGCGAGGGGAAATGGAATGATCGGTAAGCGAGTTTTGGCAATTCTGGCGGCGTCGGCTGGCCTGATTGGATTGGTCTTCTCGATCCCGGCTAGCGCGCAGCGCGATCCGGCTTACGCGGCAGCGCGCGCGGCGGGAACGATTGGCGAAAAAGTCGACGGGTATCTCGGCATCGTTGGCCAGCCTTCGCGCGACTTGCAGCGGATGGTTGATGACATCAACATCAAGCGCCGCGCCGTCTACGCAAAGAAAGCTCAGGAAAACAACGCCACGCTTGAACAATACGCGATGACGGCGGGTTGTCAGGCGATCGCGCGGACCGCTCCGGGAGAGAAGTATCAGGCGCCTTCGGGAAGCTGGAAAACCCGCACAAGCGCGGCCCCGGAACGCGATCCGCGCTGCCCTTGATCAGGGGTTGAAGCG
>JBCCKJ010000221.1:0-4734 GCA_039027455.1 Pseudomonadota bacterium
CCTTAATGACCTTGGAGATTTCTGCGGCGCGGATTTCCATGCTTTTGGTCCTTTAAGCCTTCATGGCTTGTGCAAGAGAATTCAAACGGGTGCGGATCGAGGCGTCGATGCGCTGCGATCCAATGGTAACAACAAGCCCGCCGAGCAGATCGGGGTCTACGTCGGCGGTCAGCATAACTGTGCGGCCTTCGCGCGCGGTCAGCTTGTCTTTAAGAGTAGCGATCTGTGCATCGCTGAGCGGGTGCGCGCTGGTAACGGTGGCCGTCACTTCGCCGCGCTGTGTCGCTGCGATCACTTTAAACGCCGCAATCATATCGGGCAGGGCTGAAAGACGACGATTGCCCGCCAGCACGCCGAGAAAGTTGGCGGTGAGATCGGACAATTCCAGATGCTTGGCTACGCTGGCCACCGCGTCGCCTTGAGCCGAACGTGTCAGCTGCGGGTTGGTGGTGACGTTGGCCAGATCGTCCGAATCGTTTAGAGCCTGACCAAGCTGTTCAAGGTCGGTTTCGACGGCGGTCACAGTGCCGTTCTCGCTCGCAAGCTCGAACAGCGCCGAGGCGTAGCGTCCTGCTAGGCTGGCCTGAATACCGGCGGAAATATCCACGCGCTCGTACATCCTTCTTGGGAGGCGTTAAAACTGGTTGCGGCGCCTTGAACGAGAAGTGTCCCAATGGGCGCGTTGCAACGGCCCTGTCCAAGGCTGGCGCGCGCCTAGCACCGAGGTTTGTATGATGCAAGCGGTGCGGCTTGGGAATACGTTGGACAGGGCGAAAAGTTCAGAATATCGAGGATTACCGTTCGGTAAGTGACGGCTGTGGCTGTCGGTGATATTGCTGCGTGCAAGTGGGAGAGAGAAAAATGCAACTTCGAGCTATGGCGCCCGAATGCGGGGTCGAGATTTCGGGTGTCGAACTCGCGAATTGCAGCGACGCCGAAATGGTTGATATTAAAAACGCCATCTATGAGC
Source organism: Pseudomonadota bacterium (assembly GCA_039027455.1). Lineage (GTDB taxonomy): Bacteria > Pseudomonadota > Alphaproteobacteria > Sphingomonadales > Sphingomonadaceae > Erythrobacter. The sequence goes on from JBCCKJ010000221.1 coordinate 971, forward strand.
ATGGCGTGGCCGTGTTCCGCGATCAGAACTTTACCCCTGAAGAGCATATCGCCTTCGCCAAGCGCTGGGGCGGAATCGACATCAACAGCTACTTCCCGTTGAATGACGCATATCCTGAGATCGCGCTGGTCAAAAAAGAGCCCGATCAAGAAACCAATATCGGCGGCGCCTGGCACACCGATCACTCTTACGATCAGATCCCCGCCATGGGCTCCATCCTTGTGGCGCGCGTTCTTCCTCCCGCCGGTGGAGATACGATGTGGGCGCATATGGGAGCGGCCTATGACGCTCTCCCGGAGGACATAAAGGAAGAGATCGAAGAGCTTGAGGCCTTTCACACCGCCGATCACGTCTACAAAGCGGATGGAATTTACGCGCAGACCGATCAGGGCAAGAGCCTTCGTGGCCACGATGTTGACACCGGCGCGGTGCACCCTGTCGTAATCCGTCACCCGCACACCGGACGCAAGTTGCTCTACGTGAACATGTCTTTCACGATGTACTTTGTCGGGAAAACGCGCGCGGAAAGCCTGCCGCTCTTGCAAAAGCTGTTCAAAGCTGGGCTCACCGAGACCAATCAGTGTCGCCTGGAATGGAAGCCGGGGACCGTGGCGATTTGGGACAATCGCACGACGTGGCACAACGCGATGAATGACTATCAGGGGTATGCGCGCGAAATGCACCGCATCACGCTGAGCGGCGAAGCTATCGCAGCGTGATCGCGCTTTGGTGGGCTACTAGCGGCGCGGGCTTAGCTGGCGTGCCAACGCAACGCTAGCGCTAGATCACCTCAGCACGAGCCTCGTCGCCCACACGACCGGGATAAAAGAAAAGACGGCAAACCCGAGAGCGACTTGCCACCATTTGCGCGCAAAGATCATGAGCGCGAACAAACCCAGAGCGACGCTGTCAGGGACAACTACCAAGACGTCGTTGAGCGAACTCGCCTCACGCACGGTACGCACAACATATCCGGTGTGCACGATCACAAAGTATGCAACGAAGAGAGACCACTGATACACTCGGTTCTCTTGATAGTACTCCGCGAGATCAAGGCCCTCTTCAGGAATCGTATCGGGAAAAGACACCGCGGCGAGCAAAGCCAAAAGGATCATCATGACCATAATGGGAAGAAAGGAGCCAAGGCTCATCCCATTTTGAGGATCGACTCCATTGGCCGAACTCACCACGCTCCACCAGAACGCCAGCATTGTCAGCAACACAAACGTCGCGAACAGAGGTTGCGCCCAGTGCCACTTTACGTTTTTGGCCCGCACCACTTTGTTGAAGTGCTCAAGCTCGAACGCGATTGCGACGCCGAGAACCACGGAAGCGAGAACAAGCGCTTGCTCCATCAGTCAGCCTCAGCGTCTAGAGTTGGGCCTGTAAGCGCGGCCTCGCACGTGTAGACCAATCGTTCATTGGGACGCGTGGGAAGCTGCGAGATCACCGCCGACTGCTGCTCGCCCAAAAGCCGGGCGGCGTCCGTCACGCCGCAGGTGGGGGGGCTGTAGCTATCGCGCGCCTCGCGCGCCGCTTCCATAGCCGCGCGGCCAACAAGGTAGCGATCGGTTTGGAAAATGCGCGTCTGCGGATCATAACGGTTAATCGCCACGGCGGTTTCATCATCGTTGATGAACACGCGCGTCCATTCACCGTTGACTTGGCCATACTGCGTGCGCCCGTTGACGCATCCATCGGCCGCCCAATCAAACTCAACATCATCTGTGCGCGCGCCGGTTACCCGGCTGCGTTCGGGTATGAATGTACAGATCAGAGTGCCATCGCCGGCGAGCGACGGCTGGACAGGCTGGCCAGCGTCCGGATCAGAGGTTTCGCCCATGATGGCCGCCACGCGATCCTCAAGTTCGGAAAAGCCGGGGCGAGTGATCCAGACGAGCACCATTGTGACGACGCACGCACCAGATAGCCCAGCGGCAATGATTGCACCCGGTTGCGGCATGGATCGCGGATAGCCCGCTTCGTCTTGGTTTGCGCCGCTCTTACGCAAACGCGCCGCCAACCATCCGAAGGCCACGGCCAAGGCGAATAGGACGAGCGCCAGAGCCACCGCGTTATCGCGCGCCTCGGTAATGTCGAACAGCGCCTGCATGCGCGCGGCCTCGCGCGCCTCGCGCGCTTTAGCTTCTCGCGCAGCGATGCGTTCGCGGGCCTGCGCTCGCTCGGCTTCAAATCGGGCGAGTTCTGCGGCGTTGAGTTCGTCAAACGATCGGCAGGGCAGGGCGTTGGTGGTGGGCTCTATCGAATTGGAGCGCAAGAAAGGCAAAAGCTCCCGCAGCGAGACCGCAAAGTAAAACTCCGCGTCGGACCCGTCCGAATCGGCGCCAAACGAATTCACACCGACCACGCGCCCACACGAATCGAGCAAAGGCCCACCGGAATTGCCGCGCGCAATCGGTGCAGTGTGCAAAAGAGTGTCGAACTGGCGGCTGGGGCGCTGGCCGGACAAGAACCCGCGTGTCTTCACCGGGGGTTGCGCGCGGAAAATGTCGGCAATCTTCAAACCCTGCGCCAGGTCCACGTTCATCGGATAGCCGACGGCTGACACCTCGCCCAAGTCTCCGCTTACGACGCCCGCAATTGTCAGCGCAGGAAGGCGCAGGCCGTCTTCGGCAATCTCAAGCAAAGCCAGATCGTTTCGGGGTGAGACCGAGATAGCGCGGGCAAAAGCGCCGTTGCTTGCATTGCCCACGGTTTCAGAGGGCACCACGCCAATGCGCAACGTGTCGTCCTGCAAGGCCTCGCGAATGACATGCGCGTTGGTGACGATGAGTGTCGGGGTGACTGCAAAGCCGCTGCCATGGCTGATCGGCATCACCGTTTCTTCGCCGTCGGGACCTTGCGTGTCGATCAGAACAACGCGGACGACACCGCGCGCGGCCGCTTCGACATCGCCGGGTTCCGCAGCGGCTGGAAAGGAGACCGTTAGGAAAGCAACCGCAACCCAAACGAAAAGCAACAATCGCGTCATGCGCTCCGTCTTACGCAGAGGTTTCGCTGCAAAGCAACATTGGCGCTTTGCTTGGCCCTGATCGCGCCCGTCGCGTCGGCGTTACAAGTCAGTATGCAACGAAATCATCGCGGTACTTTGCGTTGGCGCGCGCCTTTAACTCGCGCGTGACCGGTACGGTGACAGACCCCAGGATCAGGTCGCTGTATTCGCCGAGCAATTTGAACACCATGAACTGGTCCCCATCCATACCGTTCATGAAGGAAATCTGAGTTTCCTCAATATCTGGGCATGACGTCACATTGGGCTTGTCGGTGTTGGTCATTGTTTCATTCAGAATTCGACAAAGGGCCTCTGGGATCGTGGTGTTCCAGTCGCTTGGAAAGATGTCTTCCAGGGTCACTTCCTTGTTGTCCGTCTGGTCCCAGAAAATGTAATCGCCCTCGCGTTCCGGGAGCATCTTGGGAGCGCTTGGGTCGTCGAAGACTTCGAGGAAGTTCACGGTGATGAGGCGCTTGCCCACCGGATCGCCCATTGACCACAGGGCTCGGAACGAAATCGGCGCTCGCTTGCCACCGGCAACCATCGTGTCCGCGCGCGCGACCATCGTTTGAAAGTCTTCTTCGGCGCGTTCTCTGAGCGCCCAGCTGAGGCCGCTGTAGGAACTGACCTGCGCGCCGTTCCATTCGTAGTCGAAATCAAGGTTCACGGTGTCGCGATCATAATAATGCGGAGCAGGGTAGTGCTTGCGACCTGAGCGCTGGATGAGAGGCTGCTTCGTACTCGGCGTGAC
>JBCCKJ010000222.1:0-4720 GCA_039027455.1 Pseudomonadota bacterium
CCCCGATTGCCCGATACGCCCGGTCCCAAATTCCTGAGCCGATACGAACAGCGGATCGCCTTGGGCCAGCCCTTCAGCGCTCAAGATCGCCCGCATTCCGCTTTCTGGGTGCGCGACGCCGCCGACCGGCCGTGGGATGCCAAGGCCTTGTTGGCGCTTTCGGACACGCCCATGCCGCGCACATTCTTTCTCGACACGACACCGCGCTTCGGCGCGACAGTGCAGTACGATCTGCATGTGATGTGCTCGGCTCAAGAGCTGGAAGCGTGCGGCAGCGATTTTCTATTGGTCGAGGCTTCTAGCGATCGCGTCTATTCGGGCCGCTTTAGCCAAATCACTCGTATTTGGTCGCGCGATGGCCGGCTTTTGGCGATTTCGAACCAATTGGCGTTCTATTGACAGTCGAACACGACCGCGCGAGCGGCCGTCAAGCACGACCCATATTCAGGCGCGGTAAAGCCCAATTCTTGCAATCTCGACTAGCCGAAAAGTCATGATGGAGAGTGTGATGCGCCGCGCTGGAATAGCTTTGACAATTCTTGGCCTCTGCGTTTCCTCTCCCGCCCTCGCCGCGCAACCCGAGCAGACTGATGCGGTTGGATCGGATATCGATACGCAAATCGATCCAGATGATGCCATTGTGGTGACCGGTTCGCGCCTGCCGGATAAGAAGATCAACCGGTACATCTACGATATGCTGCGCCCGCAGGCGGTTGGGCAACAGGGCCAGTACGCTAGATTGGCCGAACCCTTCTGCCCTTCGGTTCTAGGTTTCTCCAAAAAAGCGGAAAGTGTCATTGAGGCGCGGATGCGGAAAGTGGCGGCTGCGGCGGGCATCGAGGTGGATGAGAAATCAGATTGCCGCCCAAACGTGCACCTCGTGCGCGTGGAGAGTGGTCGCGAGACCATCCGTTTCCTGCGGCGAAACAAAGCCCGCGGGGCTTTTGGTAACACTCCCATCCACCAGCGAGACACAATTGAGCGAAGGAGCGGACCGGTTTTCAGCTGGCAGCAGACATTCAGTTACGGAGCCGACTCACGCCAGATAATCGATCCGAACCCGATCAACGGTGGAGCGTTCGATCCCGCCGCGCTGGGCATCAACTTCATCTACGATAATCCGCGCTTGCGTATGGGAGCCGAAGCGGGCTTCCGCCATGCCACAGTCCTTGTGGAGCGCGACGCGCTTGACGATGTGAGCGCAATTCAACTGGCGGACTTCGCCGTCATGCGCGGTTTGGTCCCAGCGCGCGAAGATGAGTTTCGGCAAGGCGCTCGGACCGCTGACTCGATCCTCAATCTGTTCGATCCGTCAGTCAAAACGGACGCGCGTCTGCCTTCGCTGGGACGCATGGACCTCGCCTTGCTCACGTCGCTTTACGCCGCCCCCGATAACGTGAACGCAAACCGGCAGCGCGGGCAAATGGTCAAGACGTTTCGCGCTGTTCTCGCACAGGTGGATTGACCGGACCTGTCGCTCGCACTGGCTCAGGCGTTCTTTATGGTGAGGCCCCCATCGACGGGGATGACTGCGCCTGTGACGAAGCTCGCCGAAGGTAGCACCAACGACAAGGTCATATGCGCCACCTCTTCGGGGAAACCATAGCGGCGCAAAGGCACGCGGCGCTTGGCGTAGATTTCTTTGTGCTCTTCGGGGATCGCGTCGGTGATGCCGGTGCGTATCGGGCCAGGGCACACGCAATTGACCGTGATGCCATCGCGCCCCAGATCGACTGCCATGCCTCGGGTTAGGCCGATCACGCCATGCTTGGCTGCAACATAGGGAGAATTGCCCGGCGTGGCTCCCAAACCTTCGGTTGAGGCGATGTTGACGATGCGCGGATGCGCGCTTTTGCGAAGATGCGGCATGGCGGCGCGGATGATGCGGCTGTGCGCGGTGAGCATCGCCTCAAGGCTCGCGCCCCACACTTGCGGATAGTGATCGTCTTCGATCAACGCGTGTTTGGCGAAACCCGCATTGTTCACGAGGATATCCAAGCGGCCAAACGTGTCCGCCGTGGCGGCAACGACCTGCGCGATGGCCGCTTCATCGGTGACATCGAGGGCCATTGGAGCCGCCTTACCCGGATAACCAGCGTCGGTGATTTCCTGCGCCACCGCGTCGCATTTGGCCTGATCCAAATCGGTCACCGCGACGTTCGCCCCTTGCGAAGCAAACAGATGCGCCGTCGCGCGCCCCATGCCGCTGGCCGCGCCGGTGATCAGCGCGGTGTGGCCTGCTATGGATCGGCTAAGGTTTTCGTAAGGTTCCATGTCGCCTGCTCTCCAGATGGAGCTTTTTTTGTGTTTGTCTTGGCCAAACCCTTTGGGATGAATTTCGGAAATACCTGCCAATCATTGGTCTGAATGCTCGACTTGATCTTGGAGGGTCCAATGCGGCTCTACCTCGGCATTGGCCCATATCGGAGGCGCGTCAGAGCTTTCAGCGAACGTCTGGTCATTCTTGCCGGTTGCTGAATAGGGTCGCCCTTGCGCATCAGAATATCGAGCTCCCAAACGGCGAATATTCTGATGGCCGATCCACTGAAGCCGGAATGCGCTTCCCTGCGCGACTGAAGGGATCCGCACCGGTTGCTCCCAGTTGGCCTCATCCCACGAGAGGCTGACAACTGGGTTGAGCGCGGGGCCATTCCCGACGTTGCGCACGTGCCAGCCCCTTTGTTGCGAATATTCAAAGACGAGCGTCGGTTGCATCCCGAGGCGTTCTGAGCGCGCCACATTGATTTGGCCTGTCACGAAGGAAGTTATCGAGACGAGCAAAGCGGCGAGCGCTACCAGCAGGCTTATGTTCATTTTGGGAAGCCCTCCAGCGTTAGTATCATTGGCCCTTGAGACCATCGTTTCTGCCTCAGTCATTTGTGCGCCCCTAGTAGGACTTCAATCCAGCTTGGGGGGAAAGCCGGGTTCGGCCTTGGCCATCGCGCGCTGGTAGGCCTCGCGCGCGCCAATGCGTTTGAGATAGGCCTGCAGATTGGGCTTGTCGTCTATCGGCTGTTCGCGAAACGCGCGGCTGGTGGTGAGCTGAAACACCATCATGATATCGGCGGTGGTTAGCTGCGACCCGCCGAAATAGTCCGCTTCGCCCAACCGGCGTTCGATTTGCGCCCACGCGTTGTTGACCCGGTTCATCATCGGTGCGGGCATCTCCGCGCCCGTAAACGACACCGCGATCTGCATCATGCCATTGGTCATGAAGGTCGCGTTGGCGAAGTGGAACCAATAGAGGTGGTCAGCGAAGTCGGGATGATCAGGGCCAGGCACGAGATCGGTTTCCGGCGCGTATTTGCCGACGATATACTCTACGATGGCACCGCTTTCACCTAGCAGCACATCTCCGTCCTCGATCAGCGGCGCGATCTGCATCGGGTGAAGTGCCTTCAATTCCGGCGGAGCAAGCCGCGTTTCAGGATCGCGATTGTAGAGCTTTAAATCGTATTCCAAGCCCAGCTCTTCGCACAGCCAGACGATGCGTTCAGATTGCGAAATGCGAAGGTGGTGGATGGTCAGCATTGAGTAACTCTCCCTCATAGGATTCGCGCTTGCCTTAAGCTGCGACGGGCGCGGGGGCGAGCCGAAATTTCGGTCGGTCGCCATAGGTCGCCCAGCGCCATAGATATTCCAACGGACCGTAGCGATAGCGCGCCAGCCATCCGTGGCAGGCAATAGTGGTGAGGCCAAAGAAACCGAACATGAAAACAAGCGACGTCATTGGAGGCCACACGCCGGCTAGTCCCGCGCCGATGGGCGAATAAAGCCCCATCAACACCGCGCCATGCAGGATATAGGCGGTCAGAGCCATGCGCCCCACCGGCGCGAAGATTAGGGCAAGCCGCCTCCAGCGCGAATGAAACAGCAAGATCAGAACGAGCGCGTAGCCAAGCGCTTGCAAGGGAACCGAAAGGGCGTGGAGATAGTCATAGATGTCCTCGGGCCCTGCGATGAACTCTTCGTCGATAGCCAAACCCACGGCGTCCATCCCAAGGCCCAGAGGCAGCGCGATGAGGGCTAGAATGCGAATGGTCGGAAGGTAGTCGCCAAGGTGGTCCATCCAGCCGCGCTGCACGATCCAAGCGCCGATGAGGAAGCGGCCGAAAATGTATAGGCCCCAGCCAAGAAAGGCACCGTAGACAAACTCGCGCAGCAAAAAGGCTTGCCCGGTCGTAAAGACCCAGTTCCAATAGTCTCCTTGGGCAAAGGCCGCCGCCTGAACCGCCTCGAATTTCTTCCAGCCAAGCTCCGCGCTCGGCAAAAGGAGTTCGCCAATGGCTCTTCCCCCGATCACCAGAACCAAGCCGATGGCGAGCTTCACACCGGCTGGAATGCTGCGAATCGCCAGAAGCACCATGCCGAGCAATGCGTAGACATGCAGTACATCGCCCGGGAAGATCAGGAAGACGTTTACAAGCCCGATCAGAAGCAAGACCAGAAGGCGGCGGAAATAGATCCGTCCAAACGCCGCTCCGCGCTGTTGAAGCCGCTCCATCATTACCCAAAAGCCCATCCCGAACAGCGTCGCAAACAGCGTGTTGCCCTTGTCGAGAAAAAACAGATCGCTGAACAACAGCACGGCGTTCTGGATCGGGTCCGCTTTCTGAGCCGATTGCCAGGTTGGATCGACGGAGAGCATATGAAAGACCCCGCCGACAAAGTGGACGAAGAAGACGGCGAACAGGGCGAAACCCCGCAGCACGTCCAGTTC
>JBCCKJ010000223.1:0-4701 GCA_039027455.1 Pseudomonadota bacterium
CGGCGAGAACGCGTTCGAAGGACTGCAAGCGTGACGAGGAACTGGTCGCGCAGGCGGACGCGAGCAGGCAAACACCAACCAGCACGCAACGGATGCTCAGCGTTTGAAGACCGCTCGATCGGCTCATTACACCTCAACGGGCTTGAACGCGGTGGCCTCGTCCCCAGTGTTCGGCGTGCCGTCGGCGTCCATCACCAACACTTTGACCTCGCCCTTGTTGGCTCGGGGGCAATGCTCGGTGCCACGCGGGACGACGATCATCTCGCCCTCCGAAAGCGTTTCGGTGCAGTCGCGGAACTCGATATCCAGTTCGCCCTCAATCACAAGAAACAGCTCATCGGTGTCCGGGTGCGCGTGCCAGTGAAAATCGCCCTCCAGCTTGGCAAGCCGCACTTCGTTGCCGTTGTAGCGCGCGGCGAGACGCGGTGCCCACTGCTGGTCAAACAGAGCGAACTTGTCGGAGAGTGAGACCTTTTGCGGCATCAGAACACCACGACCGACCGGATGCTCTCGCCAGCGTGCATCAGGTCAAAGCCTTTGTTGATTTCCTCCAGGCTCAGGCGGTGGGTGATCATCGGGTCGATCTCAATCTGGCCATCCATATAAAGATCAACGATGCCGGGCACGTCCGTGCGCCCTTTGGCTCCGCCAAACGCCGTGCCGCGCCAGTTGCGTCCAGTCACAAGTTGGAAGGGGCGCGTCGAGATTTCTTTGCCCGCTTCGGCCACGCCAATGATGATCGAGGTGCCCCACCCCTTGTGGCAGCACTCGAGCGCGTTGCGCATCACCTCGGTGTTGCCGGTGCAGTCGAACGAGAAATCCGCGCCGCCATCGAGCTTATCGACCAGAAGCCCAACAACATCGGGCACGTGGCGCGGGTTGACGAAGTCGGTCATGCCGAAACGCTTGCCCCAACCCGCTTTGGCATCGTTAATGTCCACGCCGATGATCTGGTCAGCGCCCGCCATCTTCGCGCCTTGAATGACGTTGAGGCCAATGCCGCCCAAGCCGAAGACCACCACGTTATCACCGGGTTGAACCTTGGCGGTCTTGGTCACCGCGCCAATGCCGGTGGTGACGCCGCAGCCAATATAGCAGGTGGTGTCGAACGGCGCGTCCTTGCGGATTTTGGCGACCGCGATCTCCGGCAGAACGATGAAGTTCGAGAAGGTCGAACAGCCCATGTAGTGGAAGATCTGTTCGCCCTTATAACTCATGCGCGAAGTGCCATCAGGCATCAGGCCCTGCCCTTGCGTGACGCGGATCGCCTGACACAGATTGGTCTTGCCCGAGAGGCAGAACTTACACGTCCCGCATTCGGGCGTGTAGAGCGGGATGACGTGATCGTCGGGCGCAACCGAAGTGACTCCGGGGCCGACTTCGCGCACAATCCCGCATCCCTCGTGGCCCAGCACGCTGGGAAAGATGCCTTCGCTGTCGAGCCCGTCCAAAGTGTAGGCGTCCGTGTGGCAGATACCGGTCGCCATAAGTTCGACCAGCACTTCGCCCTCTTTGGGCCCTTCGAGATCGAGCTCAACGATCTCAAGCGGCTGCGTCGCCTCAAACGCGACGGCGGCTCTGGTTTTCATGAGATATCTTCCCTCCTGCTCGCCATTACGCGGAGCATGAGAGAGCCACTAAATCAAGCCCGGCTTGTTACTCAGCGGGCTCTTCAACCGCCCTGGTGCCCATCGGGTTGTGCCCCGCGCGCGCGTCCATAACGTCGACAAAGCCGTGGTTCACATCGCGGTGCTCGGCCTCGTCGGCGCGGACGGCGATGATGACATCACGCAGCTGCGCGTCTTGCGGCAATTGCCAGTAATCGATCGCGATCTGCGGCGCGGGTACGTTTTCGTGCCGCCCGGCGTCCACCTCGGCAAGATAAGCCGTGTAGCTGATCACCGCCTCTTCCTCGAAATAGCCGACCACGCGGTGGGCCGTGCGCGGGGCGAAGAGGTAGAGGAAGAAATAGAAATTGTAGAACACCATCTGCGTGATCGCGACCAGCGCGCGCTCGAACGCGTTCGGTTGTGCGATCTCGATAAAGGTCATCAGGTGCATCCGCTCGTTTTCCGCTTCATCCAGAAGCGTGCGGATCCAGCCTTCATCGTCGCGCATGGTGCGAAGCGCCGTGAGGTGCTGCCAGAGGCCCCCAACCATGCCGGGCACAGCCGCGACGGTTTCAAGCACCACGGCGCGGTGGCCATAACGCTTGGCGAAGAAGGTGTCGGCGACAAAACGCAGCGCCTTGACGAAGCCGTAGGCGATGTTGTCGCTCAGCCCTTGCGGGGGCACGTGGCTGTCGATCACGGCGTCGTAATTGACCTGCCGGACCATGGGTTGCAGATGTTCGTGTTTCATATCGGGGTATGTACCCAAAGGTGGCCCAAACAGGCCGACACCGCCCCTTCTACTCGACCGGATGTCGAGCGCCCTGACCGTGTCTCTCTCGGCTTGCTTTATATACGCACGAACGCGTGAATTGCCGCTGAATTGGGCCACGAAAAGGGCACAACTAGCGTTCGATTTGACGCAACAACTAGAAGCCAAGGCTCTCCGCGACTGCAAAATTTACAATCTTGCCCGCGTGCACATTCAGGCCCGGAGCGAGGTGTGGATCATCCTCGCACGCTTTCAGACCCTTGTTTGCAAGCGCCAGACCGAAGGGCAAAGTCGCGTTGTTAAGCGCGTAGCTCGACGTGTGCGGAACCGCGCCCGGCATATTGGCGACGCAGTAATGAATGATGTCGTCCACCAGATAGGTCGGAGCTTCGTGTGTGGTCGGCTTGGAGGTTTCAAAGCAGCCACCTTGATCGATCGCGACATCCACCATGACCGCGCGGCGCTGCATCAGGCCGAGCATGTCGCGCGTAACCAGCTTGGGCGCGCTGGCTCCGGGCACCAGCACCGATCCGATAACAATATCCGCTTCGGCAATCGCGCGCTCGATCGTGCCGGTGTTGGAATACAGCGTGGTCACGCGGCCAAGGAACATCTCGTCCAAATAGCGCAAGCGCGGCAGCGAACGGTCGATGATCTTAACGATGGCGCCCAGCCCCACCGCCATATGAGCGGCCTGTGTGCCCACCACACCGCCGCCGATCACGACAACGCGCGCGGGGTGCACGCCGGGAACGCCGCCCATCAGCACGCCGCGCCCACCCTGCGGGGCGTGGCTGGCGATGGCAGCGGCTTCGATGCTGAGACGTCCGGCGACTTCGCTCATGGGGGCAAGCAAAGGGAGTGAGCCGTCCGGCGCGGTCACGGTCTCGTAGGCCACGGCCGAAACGCCGCTTTCCATAAGCCCGCGCGCCTGATCGGGATCGGGCGCAAGGTGGAGATAGGTGAACAGGATTTGCCCTTCGCGAAGCTGCACCCACTCGTTTGGCTGCGGCTCTTTCACCTTCACAACCATCTCAGCGCGAGCGAAAACCTCCTCCGCCGTGTCGACGATTTCCGCGCCAATCGCGCGGTAGTCGTCATCGGTCTTGCTGATGCCAATCCCGGCGTTGGTCTCCACGATAACGCGATGGCCCGCGTCGACGTATTCGCGCGCGGCTTCGGGTGTGAGGCCGACACGGTATTCGTGATTTTTGATTTCCTTGGGAACGCCAACCAGCATGATTCTCTCCCGCGCGTTTGGAACGGGGCGCTTATACGAAGTGCGCAAGAAAGTTACAATTACTCCTTATACTGTTGCGAGCACAACTGGCTGTGCTTCCGCACGACCTTTCCTACATAGCTGGTGCACGGCATCTGTGATCGCTATGACGCATGCCGAATCCCGCGGAGAGATCGGCAAGTGTCACTATCGTTTCCTTGCCTTTTTTCGGCTTTGAATCAGATTGATAAAGCCCGAACTTGAAGTTTACACACTGTCGCCTTTGTCACCTTTAAATGGGCGCCCAACACCCACGAGGAATTGACCATGACCACCTACCCCCAAATCAAAATGCTGATCGGCGGCGAATGGGTCGCGCAAGGCGGCGATGGCGAAATGCCGGTGGTCAATCCCGCTACCGCAGCAGTGATTGCGCCCTGCCCCAAGGTATCCAAAGAGCAGCTCGACGCCGCGCTGAAAGCGGCTGAAGCGGCCTTCCCCGCATGGTCCAGCACACCGGGGGCTGATCGCCACGCTGTCCTGCGCCGCGCCGCTGACTTGGTGCGCGACCGCGCCGAAGCCATTGCTCGGGTGGTGACGCTGGAGATGGGCAAGCCGCGCGCGCAGACTCTGGGCGAAACGCTGAACGCAGCGGAGATTATCGACTTCATGGGGGAAGAGGCCAAGCGACAGGGCGGTCGTTTGGTTCCGGTGCGCTCCGCTTCGCTGCTCGAACAGCGGGTGACGCAGGAGCCGATCGGCCCGGCGGCGCTGTTCACGCCGTGGAACTTCCCGATCAACTTGCCCGCCAAAAAGCTGGCGGGCGCGCTCGCTGCGGGGTGCACTTGCATCCTCAAACCCGCCGAAACCACGCCAGCCTCCGCGCAAATGCTGGTCGAGTGTTTTGTTGAAGCGGGCGTGCCTTCGGGCGCGATCAACCTTGTATACGGCGATCCAGCGATGATCTCGAACCACCTGATCACCGCGCCGGAAATTCGCAAGGTCAGCTTCACCGGATCGACCGCCGTGGGCAAGCAGCTGGGCGCGCTGGCCGCGCAAGGCCTCAAGCGGTTCACCGCTGAGCTCGGAGGCCACGCGCC
>JBCCKJ010000224.1:0-4700 GCA_039027455.1 Pseudomonadota bacterium
CCCGGCCACCGAACTGATGACGACCATGCGCCCGCCATTCTCAGCCAGCCCCGGATGGAACGCGCGCGCCACATCCATCACCGAGTTGAGATTGACATCGACCACCGCATCCCAGCCTTCGCGGGCGAATTCCTCGCGGCGGTAGCGCACGGTGCCCTGCGACTGGATCACCACGTCCATCGGGCCGATCACCTCGGCCAAAGCCGCGGGCGCCTCGCGGTCAGTCACGTCGAGCTGGTGGTAGGTGAGCCCCGTAAAATCGCTGTCTTCGGCTTCGAGATAGTCGCCCTCATCGGGCCGCGTGCCGGTAACGATCACCTCGGCCCCGCGCGCTGCGAAAGCGTGCGCGATGCCATTTCCGATACCGCTGGAGCCGCCGGTGACGAGCACGCGCTGGCCGGTGAAATCGAGGGGGTCAGTCATTGTTTCACTCTCCGTTGGCCGAGACAGAAGAGCTTAGAAGCAGGATTGTAAAGGCGCCATGCTCACTTAGTGTGCCATTCGGGCGGCTCGTCAGTAGTAGGCACGGATAGGGTGTCCTCGGCTGCCCCAGAATACGAACCAGCGTCCTGCCGTCTCCACCACATCCAGTTGTTCATCGAGCGGAATAGATTCGGGAGGACTGCCGAACATCTTTCTCAACAGCGATGGCTTGCGGAGGGGCTGTGTTTTTCCATTTCGAGCATCGGCGGCGGCGGTCAATAGAGAGTTCCCATATGCGACCGCCTCGTCAGGCATCCGGTGGTTCCACGCCTCTTCAACCATCTTCTTGGAGAGGATAAGAGTGCAGCTTTCGAGCCACTTCCCACGAAAGCTCGTTTCGTCGACTCCTTCGTAGAGCCCAGCATGCGTGAACTTTGGCAAGCCATCGTTCTCAACCAAGGCAAGCGCGTGGTAGCCAGCATATTCTTCTATAGCCTCCACGCGTGTCATTCGATCAGCCATCTGTGCAGCGATCCAGTCATCCGCAGCCGGATCAATCCCCACGCGAGGCGCATTCAATGAAGCGTAGGCAGGCTCGGAAATCAACTCGAACCGGTCGACTTCGGTATCCGACAATTCCTCGTCAGCAAAGTATCGGCGGACAGTGGATTCCCATTCCGCTTCGTGGCCGGACTTAGCTCTCCCTTCGACACAAAGATCCAAACCCATGACCTACAACTCCAATTGTCGTCACAGCATCGGTATCCTTGACTCATTAACGGCTCGTGACCTCTCCACTACTGACTAATCAATAAGAAGCTCGCTGGTGCCGAGGGGCCGAAAGACGCCTCAAATCTCCCGGCTGACCACTTCCTTCATGATCTCGCTCGTGCCGCCGTAGATTCGTTGCACGCGCGCGTCGCGCCATAGGCGCGCGATGGGGTATTCGTTCATGTAGCCCGCGCCGCCGTGCAGTTGGAGCGCGGCGTCGACCATCTCCCACTGCATCTCGGTGTGCCACAGCTTGGCCGCGCTCGCCTCGCCCGTGGTAAGCTCGCCTGCCAAGTGCCGCTTTATCGCCCAGTCGAGGTGCGCCCAGCCCACTTGCAGCTTGGCGGCGAGATCGGCGAGCGTGAATTTTGAGTTCTGGAACTCGAACACGGTCTTGCCGAACGCCTTGCGCTCCTTGGTGAACTTGACCGCTTCGTCAAACGCGCGCTGCGCGCCGCCCATTGCGGAAACGGCAATGGAAAGGCGCTCTTGCGGCAGTTCTTCCATCAGATGGATGAAGCCGCGGTTTTCGCCGCCCAGAATGTTCGTCTTGGGCACGCGCACATCCTGAAAGAACAGCTCCGAGGTGTCAGCGGAATGCTGGCCGATCTTGTCGAGATTGCGACCTCGTTCAAAGCCCGGCGTGTCAGCGTCGACCAGCACCAGCGACGTGCCCTTGGCGCCCGCGCTCGGATCGGTCTTGGCGACCACGATCACGACGTCGGCGTTTTGGCCGTTCGTGATATAGGTTTTCGAGCCGTTGATGACGAGGTGGTTGCCGTCTTCCTCAGCGGTGGTGCGGATGCCTTGAAGGTCGCTGCCCGCGCCCGGCTCCGTCATCGCGATCGCGGTGATGATATCGCCCGAGATCATGCCGGGGATGTATTTTTCCTTCTGCTCATCGCTGCCCAGCCGCTCAAAATAATTGACTGTGATGTCGTTTTGCAGCGTGAAGCCAGCAGAGGAGCCCATGTAGGAGAGCTCTTCGGCGAGCACGCAGTTGAAGCCGAAATCGAGGCCAAGGCCGCCGTTTTCTTCCGCCACCGTGGGGCACAGCATCCCCGCTTCGCCCAGCGCCTTCCAAGCCGACCGCGGGACAATGCCCTCTTCCTCGTGCTGGTCGAGATGCGGCTCCATATGCTCGGCAAACACCTTGCGAACGGTTTCGCGGAACGCCTCGTGGTCTTCGTTATAGGCGGTGCGGTTGGCGGTCTCGAGCATTGGGGTCCTCTCTCACAAAGACGGGTTTTGAATTGAGACGTATGGAAGCGCGTGCCGGTTCCAGCGTCAAGCGCGAAAGGCGCAACATTGGGGCGCGCTCTAATGCGCGATGACGGAGCGAAAGAACTCTTGCACCGCGGGTGACTTTGCCACTGGCTCAAGAAAGATCACGATCAGGTTTGCTCCCACCGCAAGGTAAGTTGCCGGATGCTTCAGCTTGCCCACCTTCCAGGCAAAAACCAGCGTCATCGTGATGATGATCACCTGACAGATGACCAGCGGCACGGTGAGCGCGGCTTTGTTTTCAACGGTAAAGCCGTACACGCCCAGCCATAGATTCTGCAGGCCGCGACCCAGACCCGGCATCATCAGGGTAAAGGCCGTGGTCGCCATCCACCAGCCGTGATCAGCCGGCGATTTGCGTTTAGCGATCGCCATCACAATCTGGACGACGAAAGCGGTGATCAGGATCATTTCAGCGAACATCACGCGAAAGAAGAACCACGGCTCAAACGGTCCCCATTGCGCCGGGTTATCACGCACCGAATTGGCATAGACGATGTCGCGGTTGAACTGGCCTGACGACAACAGGATCATCGCGCCAGCCAGCAAGAGGCCGATAAGCCCCCAGAACCGGTGGCGTTCGATCTGTCCTTTGGCGAACAGCCAAGGCTGCGAGATCAGGAAGAGATACCACAGCGTTGCATTCCAGTAATGGACATGCACCGCCCATGGATTGCGAGTGAAATCTCCCCAATAATCCATAAAGATCCCGGCCTGAACGACCACCAGAGGCGCGATCATCCACGCCCAAAGGCTCCTGTATTCCTGCATAAAGTGCCCCTGCTCTAAGCCCCACACCAACATGTCAGTGTAGTGCTGGAATGACCAGACTTCGTTTGGCGCGGACCTAAACGCCTGCTACCCCTATATCCGGAGAGAGGATTGCAAGGCAGCGCCAAAGCGCGCCGCGCAAGAGAGCAAAGAGGCAAGCGCTTGAAAGACAACGGCGCCGCAGCGTCAGGCGTGGGTCGCCCCTCGTTTGGAACCAAGCTGGCTTACGGGTTCGGGTCTTCAGCCTATGGGGTCAAAGACGCCGGGCTGAAATTCTTCCTTCTGCTGTTCTACTCGCAAGTCGTGGGCGTCGATGCGCGGCTTGTCAGCCTAGCGGTGTTGATCGCGCTGATATCCGACGCGATCAGCGATCCGATCGTTGGCTATTGGTCGGACAATTTTCGCTCGCGCTGGGGCCGGCGACACCCCTTCATGTACGCCGCCGCCATCCCGATCACGGTGAGCTATTACTTCATCTGGACCCCGCCCCAAGGCTGGAGCGAAGGCCAGCTGTTCTGGTACATCGTGACCCTGACGGTCATCATCCGCACTTTCATCACCTTTTACGAAACGCCCAGCACCGCGCTCGCGCCCGAGCTTTCGGACGATTACGATGAACGTTCCAGCATACTGAGCTTTCGCTATTTCTTCGGCTGGGCGGGTGGCAACGCGATGACCGTTTCGGCCTTTCTGATCATCTTCCCCGCCTTCGTCACCGCGGAAATACCCAACGGCCAGTTCAATCTGGAGGCCTACAAGACCTACGGGATGATCGGCGCAGGGGTTATCTTCTCGGCGATCATGATCTCGGCGCTGGGCACGCATCGCTACATCCCGAAACTGCGCGCGCCTCCTCCCAAACGCCGCATCGGGCTGATCGGTATTTTCAAAGAGATCTTCGAAACGATTTCCAGCCGCTCGTTCTACGCGCTGTTTTCCGCTTCGCTTCTGGCCTTCACCGGCAGCGGGATCACGGCAGGGCTGGTGTTCTACTTCACGACGTATTTCTGGGAATTCTCGTCCGAGCAGATCGGGCTCATAACCTTTGGCGTGTTCTTCTCCGCCATGATCGGCGGTAGCCTCGCGCCGGTAATCACGCGCACTTTGGGCAAAAAGCGCGGGGCGATCATTATCGGGTTTCTGGCGTTCGGCGGAGCCCCGCTGCCGATCCTTTTGCGGCTGTTTGACCTGATGCCCGCGAACGGCGACCCGATCCTATTCTGGATTGTGCTCGTCACGCAGACGCTCGATGTGGGTCTGATCATTTGCTACCAGATTCTCGCCGCCTCGATGGTCGCCGATCTGGTCGAACAGAGCGAGCTCAACACCGGCAAACGCGCCGAAGGGATCTTCTTCGCCGCCGCCACCTTCATGCGCAAATTTGGCGAAGGCTTCGGGATCGTGATCGCCGGCTTTGTGCTGGCGGGCGTCGGGCTCGCCGCGGGCGCGCG
>JBCCKJ010000225.1:0-4694 GCA_039027455.1 Pseudomonadota bacterium
ATCAGCGCGGCGGTGCGGTTGATCACGGCTTTCTGATACTCCGCGTCGGTCACCATCTCCAGAAACGCGCCCGCGTTGGGGTATTCGGCGACAAAGCCGTCGTGCCATTCGCGCACCTCGGGTCCGGTCACCATTGTCTCGAACCCGCCGCGCCACACGATTTTGCCGCCGACCCGTGAAAAGATCGGGCCGCTCGTTGCGCCGTATTCCTCGTAAGCGCGTCGGCCCGACCAGCCATTGCCGTGATGCTCGTGCCCCTCGGGATATTCGGCGTATTCCCGATAGAGCAGCAGGTTGAGCATGTGGATCGGCTTATCGCGCGGCAAATCCTTGAAGCTCGCCCAGTTCTTGGGCGAAGGGTCGATATGGACGCGGTCGGGCTCGACGTAAGGGTCGGCCATGCGCTTACGCCTCCAGTTTGTAGTTGTGGAAGCGGTCGCGCAGGTCTTTCTTGCTGATCTTGCCCGTCGCGGTGTGCGGGATGTCGTCGATGAACTCGACCGCATCGGGTAGCCACCACTTGGCGACCTGCGGCTTCAAGTGCTCGATCATATCCTCGCTCGTCACCTCGGCGCCTTCGTTCTTGACGACGAAGAGCACGGGGCGCTCATCCCATTTGGGGTGCGGCATGCCGATGCACGCGGCCTCGGCCACGGCCTCGTGCCCCACAGCGGCGTTTTCGAGCTCGACCGAGCTGATCCACTCGCCGCCCGATTTGATCACATCCTTGGTGCGGTCGGTCAGTTGCAGCGTGCCATCGGGGTGAAGGATGCCGACATCGCCGGTGTCGAACCAGCCATCGGCGGTGGTCGCGTCCTGATCGGCCTTGAAATAGCGTTTCACGACCCAGGGGCCGCGGATTTGAAGCGCTCCAGAGGTCTGGCCGTCGCGCGGCAATTCGGTGGTCATATCGTCGAGGTCGACCGTGCGCAGCTCGACGCCGAAGATCGGGCGCCCCTGCATCATGGTCTTTTGCACCCGTTCGTCGAAGCTCAGTTGGTCCCAATCCCAGGTGGGGCCGCCCACCGTGCCGATCGGCGAGGTTTCGGTCATACCCCAAGCGTGCTGGACGCGGGTGCCGTTCTTCATCAGGCGCTCGATCATAAAGCGCGGGCACGCCGAACCGCCAATGGTCGCGGCCTTGAGCGGCGGGAGGTCGAGATTGTTGGCGTCGCAATACTGGAAGTGCGCCAACCATACGGTCGGCACGCCCGCGCTGTCGGTCACCTTTTCGCGCAGCATGAGCTCGTGCAGCACGGCCGGATCGTTGACCGCGGAGAAGACGAATTTCACGCCCGCCATCGCGCCCGCGTAAGGCAAGCCCCAAGACGCCGCGTGGAACATGGGCACCACCGGAAGCATCACCGACGCGCTGGAGAAATTGAAGGTCGAAGGCTGCAAGCCCGACACCGCGTGAAGCACGGTTGAGCGATGTTCGTACTGCACGCCCTTGGGGTTCCCGGTGGTGCCCGAGGTGTAGCAAATCATGCACGGATCGGTTTCTTCGCCCGTGACCCACACATAGTCGCCATCCTGCGCACCGATCCAGTCTTCAAAAGCGGTGGTGTGCTCGCCGCTATCGTAGCAGATGTAGTGCTCCACCTTGGGCCAGCGATCGCGCATTTTGTCGACGATGGGCTGGAACGCAGCATCGTAGCACAGCACCTTATCTTCGGCATGGTTAACGATGTATTCGAGCTGATCTTCAAACAGGCGCGGGTTCACCGTGTGAAGCACCCCGCCCATGCCAGCGACGCCGTACCAGCTGACGAGGTGGCGCGAGTGGTTCATGGCGAGGCTCGCAACCTTATCGCCCTTCTTCAAACCCAGGGCTTCAAGCGCCTGCGCCATCTTCAGCGCATCGCGACGGATACCAGCCCAGTCGGTGCGCGTTTCGCTGCCATCGGCCCAGCGCGTGATGATCTCGCGCGTCCCGTTTTCGCGCGCGGCGTGATCGACCACGTGTGTGACGCGCATGGTCCAGTCTTGCATGGCTCCCAGCATGGATGTCGGTCCTCTCTCTCAAATGCATCTGTTTGTGTTGGAGCTTTCATGCCGCGCGCTTCGCCACTTGGCAATCACCCAGCGAAGGGTAAGGTCTATTCGAAGCACGAACAAAAACGGGCCGGAAGAACACGTCTCCGGCCCGTCTTTGCTAAGCGAACGGTTACCCTAGAAGTCACGCACAAAGTAACCGCTGACTTCCCAGCCTTCCTCACCCTTGATCATCACGAGAGTCTCCAACGCTCGAACCGGGTGGCCCGCAAACTGCGTCTTGTATTCAATCACTTCGTAATCGCCAGCGGGCGCGCCCAGAATAGACGGAGTGCGCTGCACGCTGAACACTTCGCGCGATTGGACCGCGCCCAAAGGTTCGCGGACCGGTTCGACTTGCTCAGACCATTGATCAGCTGTGACCTGCGAGCGGAAGTAGGCTCCCGACATTTCCCAGCTGCCCTGCCAATCGCCCGCATCAACCAAGGCGATGAAGGCCGTAGCGCGTTCGTAAGATTCAGGCTTGGGAACAAAGACTTGCTCGGCAGGCTCTGCGTCCGGAGACGGGCTAGTGGTTTCGCCCCCTTCTTCAGAACCCGACGAGATGGCGAAAACGGCGATAGCGGCAATGGTAAGCGACATGATGAGCATTCCTCCAGTCAGCCAAAGGGACCACGTTGGGCCTGATCGGCGTGTTTGATTGAGGATTGCATTGTCGTCAGAGGCGTCATGAGCCTCCATCCCGAAATCTTTGCGCGCAAGGTTTTGTGGGGGCGCTTCCTCGGCGTCCCCCAAAATTCTTGCGGCCTCTCGGCTGCTCGCCACAGCCAATTTGCGGCGCGCGCTGCGCAGGCGGTCGTTCAGCGCGTAGACCGATATATCGAGTTCGATGGCGCTCGACTTGGCATCGTGACCGGCAAGAAGGAGACGCAGGGCCTCTTTCTCCTTATCGGTCAGGTCACCAATGGAAGGGTGTATCATGCGACCAGCTTAAGCCGGGCGCTGCCACGCACCGGCTCAAGCCGCACATTCGCGATACCCTCTATGGCCGCGATGCGTTCCGCCATTTCCCCATCGAGTTGGAAACCCGTCCCCAGACGCACCGTTGCATCTTCGCCGCTCGCCATGGCGAGGCGCACAACGACTTCGCCCGGAGCTTCGGAGCCGGTCTGCAGTTCGTGCCGGAACGCTTCAAACGCGATCGTGGTGAGGATATCGGCCTGCAAGCGCATCGGCATGCGGCCGCTCACTTGCTCCAACGGTTTCGCGCCGCGCACGGTCAGGCGGGGCGGCTCGCCCGGATTGGGGGAATCGAGTTCGACGCTCAAAAGCAGGCATTCACCCGATTTCGCCCAACGCTCGAACTCCGGCACCAAGGCCTCTTCAAAGCACGCGGCGGAAAACTGCCCGGACGCGTCCGAGAAGTCGCCGCGCACGAATTCACCGCCGCGCTTGGTGCGTCCCTTGCTCATCCCTTCGACCATCGCCGCGATCACAGCGTGGCCACGTCCTCCCGGCGGGGCGCCCGCTTCCATAATGCTTTGATACGACCGCGCGCCTTGAGCGGAAGCCGCTTGGCGATATTGCTGAACGGGGTGGGCTGAGAAATAGAACCCAAAGTTCTCGCGCTCTTGCGCCATTCGTTCCGTTCGCGACCAGGGATCGGCGGGCGTAAGGCGCAGGGGCTCATCGCCCCCCTGCTCACCCCCGAACAAACCGCCCTGCCCGCTGGTGCGTTCACGGATCGCCGCTTCGGCCACCGCGAGCAGCGTGTCCGCGTTGGCGTGCAAAAGCCCGCGGTTCTCTTCCAATCCATCAAGCGCACCCGCGCAGATGAGACCTTCGAGCTGTCGCCGGTTCATCGATCCTTGGGGCAGCCGATCGCACAGATCTTTCAGGCTTGAAAACGGGCCGCTCGCCTCCCGTTCCTCTACGATCTGTTCCATCGCCTTTTCGCCGACGTTCCGGATCCCTGCTAAAGCGTAGCGGACCGCGTAACCGCTCTCCGTCTGCTCAACGGTGAAACGCGCGTGCGATGTGTTTATGTCTGGCGGCAACACCTCAATTCCGCCCTCCACCGGATAACGGCGCGCGTCGTCCACGAAGAGACTGAGTTTCTCCGACTGATGGAGATCAAAACACATGGAGGCGGCGTAGAACTCTTCGGGATAATGCGACTTCAGCCACGCGGTTTGATAGGCGAGCAGAGCGTAAGCGGCCGCGTGCGATTTGTTGAACCCGTAGCCGGCAAACTTGTTGATCAAGTCGAACAGTTCGTCGGCCTGCTTTTTGTCGATGCCCGAAACGCGTTTGCAGCCTTCGACGAAAACAGCACGCTGCTTGTCCATCTCGGCCTGGTTCTTTTTGCCCATGGCGCGGCGGAGCAGGTCCGCGTCCCCGAGCGAATATCCTGCCAGGATTTGCGCCGCCTGCATGACCTGTTCTTGGTAGACAAAAATCCCGTAGGTTTCCGCCAGAATGCCCTCGAGCTTGGGATGCGGATACTCGATCTCCACTTCGCCCGCTTTGCGTTGTCCAAACAGCGGGATGTTGTCCATCGGGCCTGGGCGATAGAGCGAAACGAGCGCGATAATGTCGCCGAAATTGCTCGGCTTCACCGCTTTGAGCGTGCGCCGCATGCCCTCCGATTCCAGCTGGAACACGCCGACCGTGTTACCCGCCTGCATGAGGTCGTAGAC
>JBCCKJ010000226.1:0-4689 GCA_039027455.1 Pseudomonadota bacterium
CGTTGTGGCGATTGCCAACGGGCAGCCGATCGATCTGCTTGCGGTTCTGCTGGTGACCACGATCACGGGGTTTTCCATCACCTTGGTTCTCTCAGTGGTGTATCGCCAACTCATCGACCGTCAGCCCATCGCCACTTGGGGTGGCTCTGTTGTTGCGCTGGTTGGCGCGGTCGTCGTCTACGCCTTGATCGACGCGTGGCTCCAAGGCCTTTATCTTGGCTCTACGCGCGAGACGAGCTTTGCCCAACGCTTCATCGGCCTTTCGTTTATCCCGGTCGTTCTGCTGGGCGCGTGGAGCTCGCTCTATTACGCGATCAACTTCTTCCTACGTGTCGAAATCCAAGCCGATCGGCTCGAGCGGTTGCAAGCCCAGACCGCCGCCGCCCAACTCGCCATGCTGCGCTATCAGCTCAACCCGCACTTCCTGTTCAACACTTTGAATTCCATTAGCACGCTGGTGCTGCTCAAGCAGACCGAGCCTGCCAACGCGATGCTGACGAGGCTTTCCAGCTTTCTGCGCCACACCTTGATCACGGAGCCAGGCAGCCAAGTCACGCTCGAGCAAGAGATCGAGACGCTGCAGCTCTATCTCGACATTGAGCGCATGCGTTTTGAAGAGCGGCTGCGCACGCACTTCGAAATTGAGGACGGGTCGCTCGACGCTTTGCTACCACCGATGCTGCTCCAGCCGGTGATCGAAAACTCTATCAAATACGCCGTCGGCACCCGTGAAGAAGGCGCGAGCATCTCGCTCACCTCGCGCGTCGTCGGGCAACGCCTGCGTTTGAGCGTCGAGGATACCGGGCCGGGCGCCAACCTTTCAGCGCAAAGCGCAGGCTCGGATACGCCCGTATCGACCGGGGTGGGTTTGGCGAACATCCGCAACCGCCTTGCCCAGGCGTATGGCGATGACCATTTGTTTGAAACCAGCTCACCACCTGGTGGCGGCTTCATCGTGCTGATCGAAATCCCCTTCGTTTCGGCGCGCCAGTCGGCTCGACTGGCCGAAACTGTCAGCGAAGGTTCACAAAGCGGAAGGCAGCCCGATTCGGGACAGACAACAGGCGTCCCAGCCTCTGCCCCCTCGCTCTCCCCGACCGCGCAGGACCAGAGCGCTTCGGCGTCCTACAACACAAACCCCGTAATGGGCTCTGCCATGGGCCCGGCAATTGGATCGTAACGCATGACTATTCGCACTATTCTCGTCGATGACGAAAAACTCGCCATTCAGGGCCTTCAACTGCGCTTGGAGGCTTTTGAGGATGTCGAAATCATCGACACCTGCTCAAACGGACGCGAAGCCATTCGCAAGATCAAAACCGAAAAGCCCGACCTTGTGTTTCTCGACGTTCAGATGCCCGGTTTTGACGGGTTCAGCGTCGTTAAAGGCGTGATGGAAATTGAACCGCCGCTCTTCGTGTTTGTGACGGCCTATGAAGAGCACGCAATCCGCGCCTTCGAAGCCAACGCGGTCAACTACCTGATGAAACCGGTCGATGAAGACAAGCTGGCCGACACAGTCGAGCGCGTGCGTCAGCGACTGGCGGAGAAAAAATCGACCGAAGACGCCGAGCAGCTGCGCGGCGTGCTTTCCGAAGTCGCGCCTGATCGCGCGGCCGAATTCGAGGGCGCAGAAGGCGAAAGCGAAAGCGCGGACCGGTTTGAGAAACTCATCAACGTGAAGGATCGCGGCCAGATCTTCCGGGTTGAAGTGGATTCCATCGAGCATATCGAAGCGGCGGGCGATTACATGTGCATTCGCACGGCGGACAACTCGCTAATTCTTCGTGAAACGATGAAAGATCTGGAGCGCCGATTGGACCCACGCAAGTTCCAGCGCGTGCACCGCTCCACGATCGTCAACCTTGATCAGGTGCGCCAAGTGCGCCCGCACACGAATGGCGAATGCTTCCTCGTGCTCGACAGCGGACAGGAAGTGAAAGTCTCGCGTTCCTACCGAGACGTCGTCGCCCGCTTTGTGCACTGATTCTTGTGTCCGCCCATCCGGGCGAACTCCTCGGCGCTGTTCCCTCCGCTGCGCTGCGGAGCACCTGTGGGCGCACGGTCGTGCTTGCGGACCAGATAGGTCCGTCTATTGAGGGCGGATGACCTTTTCGCTGCCCGGTTTCGATCTTGATCGCTTCGTCCGTGAGACGCTCGCGGAGGATTTGGGCGTTGGGCTTGAGGACGGCGGCAAGGACGTAACGTCTGAAAGCGTCATCCCTGCCGATGCGCGCTTTTCGGGCGTCATGGACAGCCGCGACGCCATCGTGGTGGCAGGCTTGCCTTTGGCCGAGGCCTTCTTCCGTCACCTCGATCCCGACGTTGAGATCGAAGTGTTGGTTTCGGACGGCGACAACGTCACGCCGGGCACGGACCTGATGCGCATGGCCGGCAACGCGCGCGCTTTGCTGACGGCGGAACGCAGCGCTCTCAACATCGTCCAGCATCTTTCCGGCATAGCCACGATGACGCGCGACTATGTAGCGGCCATGCGAGAAGGAAGCGCGACCTGCACTCTGCTCGACACGCGCAAGACTCTCCCCTGCCTACGCTTTCTTGAAAAGTACGCGACGCGTATGGGCGGAGCGCAGAACCACCGGATGGGCCTCTGGGACGCGGCCATGATCAAGGACAATCACGTCGCCGTTGCTGGCAGCGTGGGCGAAGCCGTGCGGCGCGCGGTCGACGCCGACGTTAAAGACATCATCTGCGAAGTGGACCGGATCGACCAGATCGAACCCGCGCTGGAAGCGGGTGCGACCCACATCTTGTTGGACAATATGTCGCCCGCCACTCTCAAAGAGGCGGTGCAGTTGATCGATGGACGGGCGGCAACCGAAGCGAGCGGGGGCATCAACCTCGACACCATTGCGGACAAAGCGGCGAGCGGGGTCGACTATTGCTCAGTCGGCCGCCTGACCCAAAGCGCACCAGCGGCAGATGTCGGTCTGGATTTTATGCTGCTTTGAATTGATCAAATAAGAAATTCGAAGAGCAAGCGATTTAACTCTAACTATACCTATCGCACGTAGTGATTTCGGCGACTTTCAGGAGATGGTCATGAAAACACGAGCGATGAACTTCTTCGATTAACTTTTTCTTTCGGCTTTGATCGTCGAGGTTTTCACGGTCATCACTGGATGGGACTGGATCGCTATGGAGA
Organism: Pseudomonadota bacterium; assembly: GCA_039027455.1. Taxonomy (GTDB): domain Bacteria; phylum Pseudomonadota; class Alphaproteobacteria; order Sphingomonadales; family Sphingomonadaceae; genus Erythrobacter. The sequence goes on from JBCCKJ010000226.1 coordinate 3,167, forward strand.
TCCACGACGCTGTAGCGGCGGAGGGCGGCGGCCCAGATATGCAGGTGTTCTTCTCAAGCCTCGTACCATGGATCATCGGCTTTCAGATGCTTTGCAGCTTCGCGCTGTGGGCGTTCATCTCTGTTTTTCGATGGGGGTTTTTCCGCCTTGTGTTGGCCGCTTTCGTCGCGTTGGAAGTGCTTTCAATTCTCATTGAAATTGTCGATCCCGTCGAGAGCCTTTGGTTCTTTGCCTCCGCAATGCTAAGCACCGGCCTCAAAGTCGCTGCGGTCGTGTTTGTTTTTCAGCAAGACGCCGGAGCGTGGATAAGACAGGAAGTGTGATAGCCGACTTACGCCAGCGTCCTTTGCCAATCCACGCTTATGCCCTCATCGCGCTGGCTGTCGGATTGGAGGGCTATATTGGCGCTCTTCTCGATTTGCCCGCATGGGAGCTCGCGTTCGAGGACACGCTGCCGCAATTCGCCTGGAACCGCGATTGGACCATTGTGACGCTGTCGGCGCGCTTCTCGATCGTGTGCATTCCCGTTGCGGCGATCTGGATCTGGGGGGCGCGGTTTGCCCGGACACTCTTTACGGTGTTCACTTTCATCCTCGGGGTTGGATTGATCCGCACGCTGGCCGAGGGCACAGCCACCTTGGAAGCCTGGAATATTGCGAAGATCGTCGCGCTCTTGGTCGCCTGCGCGCTGCTGTTCACGCCGTCGGCCAATCGCTGGCTAACCCCTCCGCAGGAGCCGCGCGATGCTGAAGTGTTTGAATAGAGGACTTCTAGCCCCGCTTTGCGTGGGCGCTTTGGCAGGCGCGACCGCCGCCAACGCGCAGGCCTATCAGTGCCGCGCGCCCGCGGTCTCGACAGTCCCTGTCGTTTCGCCCGACAGCCAGCCCCGAAGCGTTCCGACCACAGGCTATACGCTTGCGCTCAGCTGGTCGCCGGAGTTCTGCAAACCGCGCGAAAGCTCGCCTTCGCACAAGGTGCAATGCTCTGGCTCCAACGGGCGTTTCGGCATGGTGGTGCACGGGTTGTGGCCCCAGGGCCAGCGCACCTGGTCGCAATGGTGCAAACAGCAAAACCCACTCACCCCGGCCGAGCTGCGCAAGTCGATGTGCATGATGCCCAGCGCCCGAATGATTTCGCGCCAATGGGCCAAGCACGGCAGCTGCATGACCAAAAAGCCCGAGACCTATTTCGGCGTCACGCGCGTGTTATGGGAGAGCTTGAGGATCCCCGAATACGACCGGATCAGCCGCGAGGATCATCTCACCGCGGGGCGCATTCGGCGCGCCTTTGCCGAAGCCAATCCTGGCATCCCGGCGTCAGCCGTGGGCGTGAAGCTCAACCAACGAGGTTGGCTGCAAGAGCTGCGCCTCTGTTATTCGATCCGCTTTCGCCCAACGCGCTGCGACGATCGCCGTTACGGTGCACGCGACGCGGCGCGTGCGAAGATCTGGCGGGGCCTCTGAAAGGCTCTAGCCCCTTGCCACCAAGATCGGCACTGCTACATGAGACACTATCTCATTCAC